>CACEPG010000003.1 GCA_902561355.1 uncultured Alphaproteobacteria bacterium | reverse complement strand
AAAAACGATCTCCTGCAATACCAGCAGCATATAATGTGCCACTAGTAGCACCGTATAAAACAGTGTTACCTATTATAACATTTTCATTTGTTTTTAATTTTGAAGATTGTTTTGGTTTAATAATTATTTTTCCACCAGAAAGACCCTTGCCAACATAATCATTAGCGTCACCTGATACTTTTAAAGTTGTTCCTTTTACACTAAATGCTCCTAATGATTGTCCAGCTGAACCATTTAAATTTACTATAACCTGATCTTCGTCTAGAACATTCATACCAAGCTTTGTTGTTACTTCCGATGCAAAACGTGTTCCTATTGCTCTATCTGTATTTTGAATATTATAATTTAAATTAATTTTTTCTTGATTTTTAAATAAGCTTGTTGAATCATTAATTATTTTTTTATCTAAACTATCAGCAACTTTATTAATATGATTTTTTTTATCATCATACTTTCCTATGGAAGAATCAATCGTTTGTATTATAGGATTTAAATCTAAATCATCTAAATCTGAGCTGCCTCTATTTAACTGGTATAAAAGATCTGCCCTACCTACTACTTCATCCAATGACTTAAAACCTAGCGAAGATAAAATTTCTCTAACTTCTTCTGCTATGAATGTGAATAAATTTATGACTTTTTCAGGAGTTCCTGAAAATTTTTCACGTAATTTTTTATCTTGAGAACATACTCCTACAGGACAAGTATTAGAATGACATTGCCTTACCATAATACAACCCATAGCTACTAAGCTTGCTGTTCCAATGCCATATTCTTCTGCACCTAACATTGCAGCAATAACAATATCTTTACCTGTTTTTAATCCTCCATCAGTTCTTAGAATAACTTTATCCCTTAAATTATTTAAAGATAAAACTTGATGAACTTCACTTAAGCCTAATTCCCATGGGAGACCTGCAAACTTAATACTTGTTTGAGGACTAGCTCCTGTTCCTCCACTATGTCCTGAAATCAGAATAGTATCAGCTTTTGCTTTTGCAACACCCGCGGCAACAGTCCCAATACCTGATTGCGCAACAAGTTTAACGCATACTTTAGCTCTTGGATTGATTTGTTTTAAATCATAAATTAATTGAGCTAAATCTTCTATAGAATAAATATCATGGTGAGGAGGCGGACTTATAAGAGTTACCCCTTTTGTTGAATGTCTAAGTTTAGCAATCAAACCCGTAACTTTTCCACCTGGTAACTGACCACCTTCTCCTGGTTTTGCTCCTTGTGCAATTTTAATCTCAATTTCATCACAATTATTTAAATATTCGGCTGTTACACCAAATCTACCACTTGCTATTTGTTTTATTCTAGAAGATGCATTATCTCCATTAGCTCTAAGTTTAAAACGATCAGCATCTTCTCCTCCTTCACCAGAATCAGATTTTGCACCAATTCTATTCATTGCAATTGATAAAGTTTCATGCGCTTCTGGGCTAAGCGCACCAAGAGATATTCCAGGAGCAACCAATCGCTTTCTAATCTCATGAGAAGATTGGATATTGTTAATTTTTATTTTTTTTTCTTTGCTTCTATACCCCAATAAATCACGAATATTAATTGGGGGTGAGTTATCAATTATTGAAGAATATTTTTTATATAATGAAAAGTTGTTGTTTCCAACTGCGCTTTGGAGCATATGAATTGATTGTGCTTCAAAAGAATGTTTTTCTCCACCAAATCTATATTTATAAAAACCACCTATTGGCAAAGTAATTAAATTTGACTCATAAGCTTTGTTATGTGCTATTAATGATTTTTTTTCAATCCCACTTAAGCCAATACCTGAAATTTTTGAACTCATTGATGGAAAATATTTTTTCATTAAATTTCTACTTAGTCCTATAGCTTCGAAATTACATCCACCTCGATATGAATTAATTACTGAAATTCCCATTTTACTCATAACTTTTAGTAAACCGTTGTTTATAGAATTTATATATCTCTCAACACACTGCTCATAAGTTAAATTTTGGAACAAACCTTTTTTATGACTTTCTGCAATCGCTTGTTGTGCCATATAAGCGTTTATACTCGTAGCTCCAACTCCAATTAAAACTGCAAAATAATGAATATCAAGACATTCTGCAGACTGAACATTTAATGAAATAAATGTTCTAAGATTATTTTTTATAAGATGACTATGAATTGAACTTGTTACCAATATCATTGGCAGAGCTACATTGTCTTTTGATAAATTTTTATCTGATAAAATAATATGAACATAGCCTTCACGAACAGCTTCTTCAGCTTCCTTATTTAAAAATTCTAAAGTTTTTTCAAAAGAATTATTTTCATCATTTATATCCATAGTTGTATCAATGATTTTTACGGAATCTTTCATATATTGACGCATTGTTTTAAATTGATTGATAGATAATACAGGTGAGCTTAATTGTAGATGATCACATTGATTTTCATCTTCATCAAGTATATTGCTTAAATTACCAATTCTAGTTCTTAGACTCATCACTACTCTTTCTCTCAATGAATCGACTGGGGGATTTGTTACTTGGCTAAAATTTTGTCTAAAAAAATGATGTAATCCTCTGTAGTTTGATGAAAGTACAGCTAAAGGAGCGTCGTCTCCCATAGATCCTGTTGCTTCTTTTTTTTCTGTAATCATTGGATGAAGTATTAATTCAATATCTTCCATAGACCATGCAAAAGAAGTCATTCTTTTTCTTAAATTTTCTGAATCAATTTCCCTAAACTCCTCATCAACTGACTGGACTAGTTTATCTATATGTGTAGTTTTTTTTGTCCAATTTCCAAAAGGTTTCATTTCTGACAAGTATTTTTTAATTTCAGAATCTGAATAAAATTTCTTTTGATCAAAATTTATAGCTATCATCTGACCAGGGCCGACTCTTCCTCGTTCAATTACATCTTCTTCATTTAATTCAACCATTCCTGTTTCAGAGCCAGTAATTAAATATTTTTCGGTTAAAATATATCTAAGAGGTCTTAGTCCATTTCTATCCATACCTGCTATTGCCCATTCGTCTTGTGCTCCACAAATTGCAGCAGGTCCATCCCATGGTTCCATTACTGCAGTAGCATATGCATATAAATTTTTTAATTTTTTTGAAAAATCCCGTCTATGAGCCCAAGCTTCAGGAATAGTTAAAATCTTTGCCATTGGAAGAGATCTGTTAGATTTTACTAATAATTCTATAGTTGCGTCTAAAGCTGCTGAGTCTGATGCATCATCATCAATTATTGGTTTTAAGTCATTAATAGAGTTTTTAAAATTGTTATGAAATAACCTTGGTTCATGAGCAGTCATCCAATTTTTGTTCCCTTTAAGGGTATTTATTTCACCATTATGAGCAATTACTCTAAATGGTTGTGCTAATGACCAAGTAGGAAATGTGTTCGTTGAGTATCTTTGATGATAAACTGCAAATCTTGAAATAAAATTTTTATTTTGTATATCTGGGTAAAAATTTGAAAGCTGTTCAGCTAGAAACATTCCTTTATAAACTATTGATTGTGAAGATAAGGAACATATATAAAAATTAGAAATATTTTGTTTGCTAATTTCTTTTTCAATTCTTTTTCTTACAATATATAATTGCTTATCTAATTCACTTTTTCTTTCATACTTATCATTAGAAACTAAAATTTGTTCTATTTCGGGTCTAGTTGCTTTTGCTTTTTCTCCAATTATTGAAGAGTTTATAGGAACGTGTCGCCAACCAAAAATTTTGAAACCTCCTCTAATAATTTCTGATTCTACTATAGAACGAGATTTTTCTTGGGCAACAAAGTCAGTCCTTGGAAGAAAAATCATTCCAACAGCAAATGGTAAATTATTAGGTTTCTGTCCTGTTCTTTCAATTTTATCAATAAAAAAATCATTTGGTATGCTTAACTGAATACCAGCTCCATCTCCTGTTTTTCCATCTGCATCAACTGCTCCCCGATGGTATAAACATTTAAGAGCTTGAACGCCCATCTGCACAACTTCCTGATTAGGCTCACCATCTAAAGATGCTATTAATCCAACCCCACAAGAGGAATGTTCATCTAGATCATTGTAAATATGATTTTGTTTTAAAAAATTTTTATTTTTTTCCCAATTTTTAATAATATTATTCATTTACTACTCTTTTTGAAGACACTAAATTGAGGTTTTTTTTATTGGAGAGGTATTGTTTAATATTTTCCGCTGCATCTCTTCCATCTCGAATTCCCCAAACAACTAAACTTGCGCCTCTAACAATATCTCCAGCTGCAAACACACCATCTAAAGAGGTCATCATATTTTTATAATTTATCTTTATGGTTCCCCATCTTGTAATATTAAGAGAAGTATCATTAAACATAATTGGTAAATTTTCTGGCTCAAATCCAAGAGCTTCAATAATTAGATCAGAATCAATCAATTTTTCACTACCCTTTTTAATTTCAGGACTTCTTCTTCCTGATTCATCAGGAGAGCCAAGTTGCATTTTAACAATTTTAACTTGTGAAACTTTATCTTTACCTAGATATTCAGTAGGAAGTGTTAACCAATTAAAATCAATTCCTTCTTCAATTGCATTATTAACTTCACGTTGTGAGCCTGGCATATTATTCTGATCTCTTCTATATAAACATTTAACAGATTTAGCCTTCTGACGTACAGCTGTTCTAACACAATCCATAGCAGTATCACCGCCACCCACTACAACTACATTTTTGTTTTCAGCAGTTAATCTTCCATTACTATAATCAGGAATATAATCTTTTAAACCAACTTTATTACTAGCAATTAAATATTCCAAAGCTGGTAAGACGTTTGGAAATTTTTCATAATTTAAATCAATTTCTCTAGCTTTATATACGCCAGTAGCAATTAAAATTGCATGATGTTTTTCTTTAATTTCAGAAAAAGATTTATCTATTCCAACATTGCAATTTAATTCAAAGTTTATTCCACTTTCAATTAATCTTTGTGTTCTTCTCTCAACAACATATTTTTCTAATTTGAAGTTAGGAATTCCATATATTAAAAGTCCACCAGGTCTATCGTATCGATCGTAAATAGTAATTTGATATCCGGCTTTTCTTAATTCTTCAGCTGCAGCTAATCCAGCGGGGCCAGAACCAATAATTCCAACTGATTGCTTTTTTTCTTTTGCAGGTAAAATTTTTTTTATCCAACCTTTTTCCCACGCTGAATCAGTAATAAATTTTTCAATAGAACCAATTGTTACTGTTCCATGTCCTGATTGTTCGATAACACAATTCCCTTCACACAATCTATCTTGTGGGCATATTCTTCCACAAATTTCTGGCATGTTGTTAGTTTCACTTGAAACATGATAAGCTTCTTTAAGCCTATCTTCCGCAGCAAGTTTTAACCAATCAGGTATGTTATTATGTAAAGGACAATGAACTTGACAAAAGGGGACTCCGCATTGAGAACACCTTGAAGCTTGTTCTTCAGCTTTTTGTTTAGAATAATTTAAGTATATTTCATTGAAATCCTTTAACCTATTCTTAGAAGTTTTTTTTGATGGATTTTCCTTTGTTATTTCAGTAAATTTTAACATTTTGTACAAATTTGAGACTAATTTAATTAAAAAAAAACCAATATATAAATGATTAAAAAAATAAATAGAAAAAAGGGTTAATTAGTACAAATATGGTACTAATATATTAAAAAAGCTTATTTTATATAGATTTTTTAATGGCAGATAAAATACTTTGAGGCATCATTTCATAATAATCAAAACTCATTTTAGAGTCTTGAAGTATATTATCGCTCTCAAAAAGAGAAAGTTGTTCCAAATTTATAGGAGAAAAAGGTGTTTTTTCAGTAATTCCTATTAATATTTTAGCAATTCGCATCGGTATTGGAAGAAATACTCTTTTTTTACCTATATTTTCAGCAATCAAATTATAAAATTCTTTGTATGTAAAAATATTAGGACCTCCCAATTCAAAGGTGTTATGACCCTCAAAACTCTTTTGAACTAAAAAATAAATGAAATTACTTATATCTTCTATGTGAACAGGTTGAAATTTTTTACTTCCATTACCAAATAATGGAATGAGGTATAATAATTTAAAAAGAGGTATTAATCTTGTCAAAAATTGATCACCACCGCCCAATATAACGCTGGGTCTAATAATAACAGAATTTCTTAAGTTAGTTTTAATGTGGTTTTCAACATCTAAAATAGCTCTATCTCTTAAAGAATTAGTACTCTGATCTACTCCCAAACCAGAAAAAAATATTAATTTTTTGGCAGTATTGCAGTTATTTAAAATAGAAATGAGCTTAACATTAAAATCAAAAATTGACTTATGATAGCTATATTTTTTATTATCCCAAGTAGTTTTTAGATTGATACATATTTCAGATTTTTCTATTATTTTTTTTAATCTTTTGTCATGTAACGAAATAAAATGAAAAGGTATAATTTGACCAGCCTCACCAAGAAGCTTAAGTTTGGCTTCGTTAGTTTGTTTTTGATATGGAACGATAATTTTGTATCCTAATTTAGATATTTTACGTAATATATGTTTTCCAACAAATCCTGCTCCTCCAAAAATAACTATTGATTTCATGACCTTTAAAAAAATAGATGATATAACAAGATAATTATTTGAAATAAAGAAATATAATAAATAGATTTATGAAGATCAAACTGTATCAAGACGATTTACCTAGTAATTTAAATCTTGGCTTAACTATAGCTATAGATACAGAAACTATGGGACTAAACCCTATTAGAGATAAATTGTGTTTAGTTCAAATTTCAAAGGGTAATAATATTAGTCATTTAGTTAAAATAAATGATATCAAGAAAAAACCTAAAAATTTGATTAAAATTCTTAAAAATAATAAAATAAAAAAAATTTTTCATTTTGCACGGTTTGATGTAGCAGTTTTAAAACATTCTTACGGTATAAATATAAAAAATATTTACTGCACAAAAATAGCTTCAAAAATTATAAGAACTTATACCGATAAACATGGATATAAAGATCTATGCTCAGAATTACTGAATATATCTATATCAAAAACTGAACAAACCTCAGATTGGGGTGGCGAACTATCTAAAGCACAAATGAAATATGCAGCAACAGATGTTCTGTATCTTCATAAAATTAAAAAAAAATTAGATATAATGCTATCTAGAGAGAAAAGAATTGATTTAGCGGAAGCTTGTTTTAAATTTATAGAATATAGAACAGATTTAGATTTAGGCGGCTGGCCAGATTTAGATATATTTAGGCACTAAAAATGAGTAAAAAACAAATATTAAATAGAGCAAAAAAAACATTAGCAACTGAGTTAACAGCTCTTAAAAGTTTATCAAAAACAATTAACGATAATTTTTTTAAAGTTGTTTCACTAATACATAAAACAAAAGGAAGAGTTATTGTGACAGGAGTTGGTAAAAGTGCTCATATAGGAAATAAAATTGCTGCAACACTTACATCAACTGGAACGCCTTCTTTTTTTATTCATGCCACTGAAGCAAGCCATGGTGATCTCGGGAGTATAAAAAAAAATGATTGCATAATTGCTATTTCGAATTCTGGAGAAACATCAGAGCTGAACAATATAATAAATTTTTCAAAAAGATTTAATATTCCATTGGTAAGTATATCTAGCAATTCAAAAAGCAGCCTGTATAAAAATTCAACTGCAAAAATTTTATATAAAAAACCTCTAGAAGCATGTCCTTTAAACTTGGCTCCTACTAGCTCGACAACAATTTGCTTGGTAATTGGAGATTGTATTGCAATGTCACTATTAGAATTAAAAGGATTTAAAAGTAATCATTTTAAAAACTTACATCCTGGAGGCAATATAGGAAAAGATCTAAAAAAAATATCTGAAATAATGCATACAGGAAAATCTTTACCATTATGTCTTGATAGTGAAAAAATGTCAAAAACACTAATAACAATGACGAAAAAAAGTTTCGGATGTATAGGGGTTATAAATAAAAAAAATTTACTTATTGGTATAATTACTGATGGAGACTTGAGACGTAATATGAATCAAAATTTAATTAATAAAACTACATCTGATTTAATGACTAAAAACCCTACAAAAGTGAGTCAAGATCTCTTAGTTAGCGAAGCATTAAATATTATGAACACAAAAAAAATAACTAGTTTATTTGTTTGCAAAAATAATAAACCAATAGGGATTGTTCACATACATGATCTTTTGAGGTTAACTAGTTAAATTGAACTTTTTATTATCAATTAACAAAAAAAAATTAATGATCTTAACTTCAATTATATTTTTTATAATTGCTGTTATATTTGTTTTCCAATACATTCAATTAAGCAAAAATAATGTTCCTATAATTAATTCAGGTACAAGTAATGCTGATATCACTAAACCTAAATTTACAATAAATGGAAATAATCAAGAAATAGCAATAACTGCAAAAGAAGGCGACTTTATAACAGATGATGAGATATTGTTAAAAAAAAATGTAGTTTTTCAATCAAACAAATTTAAAATTTTTACTGATAAAGTAATATTTAATAAAAAAAAATTTATAGCTACAAGTTCAGAAAAATCTAAATTTATTTCAAAAAATACATCAATAGTTTCAAATGGTTTTGATATTGTTGATAATGGGAATATAATTAATTTCAAAGGTAAAACTAAATTAACATTAAAATGAAAAAAACATTATTATTAATATTTATATTTACAATATTATTTAAAAATAGTTTTTCAAGAAGTGTTGGAGAAACAGAAATTTTAACTGATGAAGGAATTGAAGTTTTTCAAAATGAAAAATTTTATCTTTTAAAAAAAAATGTTCGAATTATTGCAGATGATTTTAATTTATCTGGTGATGAGGTAAAAATTTATTTTGATAAAGACCTTTATGATATAATCGATATTCAAGCTAAAGGTGATGTAAATCTTGATTCAAAAAGTTATAAAATTAAAAGCTCAGGTAGTTCTATTGATATTCAAATTATTAAAGAGGAAATTACAGTTAAAGGGGAAGCATCAAAATTATATTTAGAAAATGTTGAAATGCTATCAGATGGATTGATTAAAGTTAATAATCTTACTGGAGCTTTTGAAATAATAGGCTCAAATTCTTTCTTAAAAGCAGAAGATATATATATAAAAGGTAATAATATAGATGGTGTTTTTTCAACAACAAATACAAGAGAAATCTTAAAATTAAATGTTGAAGATGATCAATTATCTAACATTAAAACAGAAGATTTAGACATGCTTTCAAAAAAAGCTATTTACAATAAAGAGACTTCTATTATTGAGTTATTTGAAAATGTTAAAATAGTAAGAGGTAGTGAAATAATTACAGGAGATTATGGAACACTGGATACAAAAAATAATTCTTATAAAGTTAAATCTAATAATTCTGGTAAGGTTAAAGTTTTAATAACTGATTCAAATGAATAAATTTCAACTTTTAGATGATGGACTAATCATAAATAAAATTTCAAAAACCTATGGAAATAAAACTGTTGTTAGAGATATTACATTAAATATAAAAAGTGGAGAAATTGTAGGTTTATTAGGTCCTAATGGAGCAGGAAAAACAACTACATTTTATATAATTGTGGGATTAGTAAAAGCTGATAGCGGATCTATATTATTAGATAAAGTAGATATATCTTCAATGCCAATATATTTAAGGGGTCAAAAAGGTATTAGTTATCTTCCTCAAGAAGCATCAATTTTCAGAGGTATGAACGTAGAAGATAATTTACTGTCTATTATTGAGATGGTTGAAACCGAAAAAAACAAACATGAAATTATATTACAAAATCTTTTAAATGAATTTGATATAAATCATGTAAGAAAATCTAAATCAATTGTTTTATCAGGAGGTGAAAGAAGAAGGTTAGAAATAGCCAGAACTTTAGCTTCTAATCCTAAATATTTACTATTGGATGAACCGTTAACTGGTATTGATCCAGTATCTATAGAGGAAATAAAAGAAATCATAAAAAAATTGAAGAAAAAAAATATTGGTATTTTAATAACAGATCACAATGTAAGAGAAACATTAAAAATAGTTGATAGGGTATACATAGTTAATGAAGGGTCACTTTTTTTCGAAGGAAGTCCTGAAGAAGCTATTTCAAATGATAAAATTAAAAAATTTTATCTTGGATCAAACTTTTCAATTTGATGAAAAGTGCAAAAATAGAAAAAGGCATAAATGGTATTATAAATATTCCAGGAGACAAATCTATATCACATAGATCAATAATCATTCCTTCAATTTCAAATGGTGTTTGTGAAGTATCAAATATTCTAAAATCAGAAGATGTAATTAATACCTTAAATGCATTTAGGGCATTAGGTGTTAAATTTGAAGAAACTAAAGAAAAACTAATTGTTTATGGCAAGGGAATAAATTCATTAAAAAAATCTAGTGACAATATTTATCTTGGTAACTCAGGAACAAGTGCAAGATTATTAATTGGTTTATTAGCATCTCAAAAATTTGATTCTGTTTTAACTGGTGACTCTTCTTTATCTTCAAGACCAATGGAAAGAATTGTTAATCCTTTAAATTTAATGAATGCCAAAATAGATACTAATTCTGGTAAAATGCCTATTAAAATTTATGGTAACGATTTAAAAAATACTGAAATAGAAATTGATATTCCTTCGGCACAAATTAAATCAGGCCTAATACTTGCAGCACTAAACACCAAAGGTAAAACAAAAATTATTGAAAAACACACAACAAGAAATCATACTGAAATAATGCTCGAATCATTTGAAGCAAATATTGATTTAAAAAAAAATGACAATAAAACAGAAATTATAATAATTGGCAAAAAAGAACTTACTCCAAAAAATATTGATGTTCCTGCAGATTTATCTAGTAGTGCTTTTTTTATAGTTGCAGCACTAATTAATAAAAATTCAGAAATTACATTAAAAAATATTAATATTAATCCTACAAGAAATGGAATTTTAATTGCTCTTAAAAAAATGGGTGCAAATATAGAGATAATAAATAATAGATTTATAAATAATGAAAACGTTGCAGATTTAAAGGTAAAATCAAGTCAATTAAATGGATGTGAATTAGATGAAGATATAGCAAAATTGATGATAGATGAATATCCAATAATATCTATTGCTGCTGCATTTGCAAAT
The DNA here is from genome assembly GCA_902561355.1 of uncultured Alphaproteobacteria bacterium. Classification (GTDB taxonomy): domain Bacteria; phylum Pseudomonadota; class Alphaproteobacteria; order HIMB59; genus CACPNW01. The sequence goes on along the minus strand of CACEPG010000003.1, from coordinate 71,143 downwards.
ACTCCCAGTGTATTTAAAGGATTAAAAGAATTAAGAGTTAAAGAAAGTGATCGACTTAATCTAATAAAAATAAATCTTGAAAAATGTGGTTGTAATTGCAAAATTGAAAATGACAATTTATTTATTAATCCTATTGAAAAGTTAAATATAAATAATCAAAATATACAAACAGATTTTGATCATAGAATTGCAATGTCTTTTTTAGTAATGGGTTCTAGGTTAGGAGAATTATATATAGAAAAATCTGATTCAATAAAAACAAGTTTTCCCAATTTTGTTGAAGAATTTAATAGAGCAGGTGGAAACATATATTGAAAATAAATATTATTACTATTGATGGCCCAGCTGGTTCTGGGAAAGGCAAAATTGCTAAATATGTAGCAAAAAAATGGAAGTTAAAACATTTAGACTCTGGTATTTTTTACAGAAGAATAGCATATATAATTAGCAAAAAAAAAATTAACCCAATAAACAAAATTACAATTAAAATTTTAATTAATGATATTGATCAAATTTCATCTCAAAAAAACAAAATTCTAAGATCAGAAAAAATTAGCAACATTGCTTCAATAATTGCAGAATATAAATTTGTTAGAGATTTTGTTAATACACAACAAAAATTAACAATAAAAAAGTCGAAAAATAAAAATGGTTTTGTAATAGATGGTAGAGATATAGGCTCAGTAGTTTTTAAAAATGCTAGTATAAAGCTATATATAGATGTTGATGTAAATATAAGAGCAAAAAGAAGACATAAACAGTTGATTGATATGGGTGAAAAGTCTATATACCCACAAATTTTAAAGGATATAAAATTGAGAGATAAAAAAGATAAATCAAGAAAAAACTCACCACTGGTAATACCCGAGGGAGCTTATGTTGTTGATAATTCTTCAAAATTTAGCATAACTCAAAATCAATTAAATATAATTATTGGAAAATATATTAATGGAAAATACTGAAACTAACAAAATATCAAATTCTGAATACGAAAATTTAATTACAAAAGCATTCAATAAAAAAATAATAAAAGAAAAAACAATTGTTTCAGGGAAAGTAATTTCAATTGAAAAGGATATTGTTACTATTGATGTTGGACTAAAAAGTGAAGGGAGAATTCCTTTAAACGAATTTTCTAGATCTGGACAAAATATAGAAATTAATATTGGAGATAAGTTTGATGTGTTTATAGAAGATATAGATAGCGCTAATGGAGAAACTAAACTTTCTCGTGAAAAAGCAATTAAACAAAAAGCATGGAACACTCTGCAAGAATCTTTTGATCATGGCAAAATAGTAACTGGAATCCCCTTCAATAGAGTTAAAGGTGGTATGAGTGTTGATTTAGATGGGGTAACTGCTTTTCTACCAGGAAGTCAAATTGATACTAGACAAATAATAAAAGATACAAAGGAACTACTAAACAAACCATTAGAGTTGATGATCTTAAAAATGGATAAGTTTAGAGGTAATATAGTTGTTTCTAGAAAAGCAATTTCAGAAGTTGAACTAAAAGAACAAAAAAAAGAACTGCTTAGTAAAATTGAAGAGGGATCAATTATAGAAGGTAAAGTAAAAAACCTAACTGATTACGGAGCATTTATTGATTTAGGTGGAATGGATGGTTTAGTACATGTTACAGATATCTCTTGGACAAAAATAAATAATCCATCTGAAGTTTTGGAATTAGGGCAAACAATAAAAGTAAAAATTTTAAAATATGATGAACAATTGTCTAGGCTAAGTTTAGGCATAAAGCAACTATCCGATAATCCTTGGGAAAATATAGATGAAAATATAAAAGCTGATCAATTAATTAAAGCAAAAATAAGTTCAATTAGTGATTCATCAGTTAATCTGATTATCAATGATAAGTATGATGGTTCAATTTCAATGAATGAATTAACTTGGTTAAAAAAACCACCTCACCCCTCTAAAATTGTAAACATTTCTGATATTATTGATGTTAAAGTTTTAGAAATCGATAATGAAAAAAGAAAAATAATCTGCAGCTTGAAACAGATGAGTGAAAATCCTTGGATAAACCTAAATAAAAACTTTAAAATTAACCACTCATTCGAAACTGAAATAGTTAATATTGTTGATTTTGGTATTTTTGTGAAGGTGCATGATCAAATAGATGGCATGGTTCATGTTTCTGATTTAAGCTGGGAAGAAAAAGAATGTACAAAAATATTAGGAGGATACAAAAAAGGTGATAAAGTAAAAGTAAAAATACTAGATATAAATGTTGATAAAGAAAGAATTAGTTTAGGTATAAAACAATTATCAGATGATCCACTTCAAGACTTTTTAAACTCTAATCCTATTAAATCAAAAGTTACTGGCAAAATTAAAGAAGTAAATGAAAAGGGTTTAGTTATTGAATTAAAAGACAACATAATTGGAAATATAAAGAAAACAAATTTATCTAAAACTAAATCAGAACAAAAAACTGAAAGATTTGCTATAGGTGAAATGGTCGACTCTATGATTACATCTGTAGATTATAAATCTCGATCAATTAACCTGTCTATAAAAGAAATTGAAGTAATTGATGAGAAGGAAGCATTATCAAAGTACGGATCAAGTGATTCAGGTGCTTCTCTTGGTGATATTCTTGGATCTATTCTTAAGAAAAAAGATTGATGTTAAAATCTGAAATTCTTCAAGAAATTCAAAAAAAACATAATAATTTAAGCATTAATGATATAGAATTTATATTAAAGATTTTTACAAAAAAAATAGTTTCTAGTTTAGATAATGGTAACAACGTTGAAATAAGAGGTTTTGGCACTTTAAGCAAGAAAGAAAACAAAGAAAAACTAGTTAGAAATCCAAAAACTAATGAAAAAATTTATAAAGACAAAACTTATAAACTTCATTTCAAAATTGGAAAAATATTACATAATAAAATAAATCCTGAACTACAATCAAATGAATAAGAAAATAATTGTTGCTTTAGATGGTAATAACTTTTCAAAAATAAAAAAAATAGCTTTATCACTTAAAAATGAGGTATATGCCTATAAAGTTGGTTATGAATTTTTTTTTAATTTTGGAATAGATGGCTATAAAAAAATAAAAGAAATCTATCCTAAAATTTTTTTGGATCTAAAATTACACGATATACCTAATACTGTAGAACAAGGTATAAAAGCTCTTGAAAAATTAAAACCTGTTTTTACTACGATTCATATTTCTGGTGGTGATAAAATGAATAAATTTTCTGTTAAAAAAACTAGCAGAAAGACAAAGATTTTAGGTGTATCAATATTGACAAGCTTAGATTCAAATCAAACAAAAAAATATTATAATGAAAAAAACGTTCAACTTTTAGTCAAAAAATTAGTTAAATATGCAAAAAAAAATGGTCTTGATGGTATTGTTTGTAGTCCTTTAGAAATTAAAACCATAAGAAAAGAAATCGGGAAAAGGATGATAATTGTTGTTCCAGGTATTAGGCCAATAAATTATTCAAAAAAAAATGATGATCAAAAAAGGACTCTTACTCCAATAGAAGCTATTGAAATGGGTGCAGATTATTTAGTTATTGGTAGACCAATTACGTCTAGTAAAAATCCACTAAAGACAATAAAAGAAATTAATAAATCAATTCAATAACGTGATTATAAAAATTTGTGGAATTAAAAATCATAATATTCTCTTATGCTGTGAAAAACTTAATGTAGATTTATTTGGTTTGATTTTTTATGAGAAAAGCCCTAGAAATGTATCTATTGAAATTGCAAAAAAACTTGTTGAATTTTCGAATAAATTAAAAATACAACCTGTAGGTGTTTTTGTTGATAAAAATCTCAATGATATATTTAAAATAATTTCTGATTTAAAACTAAATTATATTCAATTACATGGAGATGAAAATAATAAATATATTGAACTTATTAAAAAAAATTTTGAAATAAAAATAATAAAAAAAATTGCAATTTCAAAACCTCAAGACTTAAATCAAACTGATTATTATAAAAATGTTGATTATTTTTTATTTGATTACAAACCAAAGAAATCAGAACTTCCAGGAGGAAATGCTAAAAAATTCGATTGGTCTATACTTAGAAAAATAGAAGTAAATAAACCTTGGTTTTTATCAGGAGGTATTAATGAAACTAATATAAATTTAATCAAAAATACCATAAATCCTCATGGAATTGATCTGTCTTCAGGTGTAGAAGAGTCTCTAGGTATTAAAAGTGAGAAAAAAATTAAAAATTTTATAAATAAATATTATGCAATATAAAAATTCTTATAAGCAACTTCCAAACGAAAAAGGTTACTTTGGACAATTTGGAGGTAGGTATGTTTCTGAAACATTAATGCCCTTGATTTTAGAAGTAGAAAAAGAATACAACATAATAAAAGAAGATAAAAAATTTCAAAGTGATTTAAAATATTATTTAGACACCTATGTTGGAAGACCAAGCCCCTTATTTTTTGCTGAAAGAATTACTGAAAATTTAGGTGGTCCAAAAATTTATTTTAAAAGAGATGAATTAAATCATACTGGTGCTCATAAAATCAATAACTGTATGGGACAAATTTTACTAGCTAAAAAAATGGGAAAAAAAAGAATTATTGCAGAAACTGGAGCAGGTCAACATGGTGTGGCTACTGCAACTGTTTGTGCATTATTTGGTTTACCTTGTATTATATATATGGGTGAAAAAGATATAAAAAGACAATCACCTAATGTTTTTAGAATGAAACTTCTTGGAGCTGAAATTAGAAGTGTTTCGACAGGATCCAAGTCTCTAAAAGATGCTATGAATGAAGCTTTACGTGATTGGGTAACAAATGTAAGAGATACATTTTACATTATTGGTACTGCAGCAGGTCCTCATCCTTATCCAGCAATGGTAAGAGATTTTCAATCAATTATTGGAAAAGAAGTCAGAGAACAAATTATTAAAGCTGAAAATAAACTTCCAAATCTTTTAATGGCTTGTATTGGAGGGGGATCAAATGCTCTAGGTTTATTTCATGAATTTCTTGATGATAAGGAAATTGAAATGATTGCAGTTGAAGCTGCTGGGCATGGTCTTGGATCTGGAAAACATGCTGCAAGTTTAACCGGTGGTAAGCCTGGCATATTGCATGGCAATAAAACATACCTTCTGCAATCAGATAATGGACAAATTGAGGAAGCTCATTCTATTTCAGCGGGATTAGATTATCCAGGAATAGGACCAGAGCATTCTTATCTTTTTGAAGAAAAAAGAGTTTCTTATATGTATGCTACTGACAATGAAGCAATTGATGCTTTTCAATATTGTTGCAAACACGAAGGAATTATTCCAGCATTGGAGCCTTCACATGCTCTAGCTGTTTTAATTAAAATTGCGAAAAATTATAATAAAGACAATATAGTCGTTATGAATATGTGTGGTCGTGGAGACAAGGATATTTTTACAGTAGCCGATGAATTAAATATAAAAATCTAATGTCATTACGTATTAAAAAAGTTTTTCAAAATAATAGCAAAAAATTAGCTACTTTCACAACTGGTGGTGATCCTGACATTCAAACAAGTATAAAAATAATTGAAACAATCATAAGTAATAAAACTGATATTATTGAAATTGGCATGCCTTTTTCTGACCCTATGGCTGATGGACCTACTATTCAATTATCAAGTAATAGATCAATTAATAACGGAACAAATCTTAATGATATTTTTTCAATTACAAACCAAATTAGAAAAATCAATAATGAAATACCTATAATATTAATGGGTTATTACAATGTTATTTATTATTTTGGAGTAAAAAAATTTGTAGATGAATGTAAAAAAAATGGCGTAGATGGTTTAATAATTGTTGATCTGCAACCAGAAGAAGATGCTGAGCTTTTTAATGAATTAAAAAAGAATAGTATATCTTTAATAAGGCTAATTACACCTACGACAAATGAATCAAGGCTAAAATTAATACTTAATAATGCAAGTGGTTTTTTATATTATGTAACTATCACAGGAATTACTGGACAACATTCTGCTAATTTAAAAGAATTAGAAAAATCTATAAAATCAATTAAAATTCATTCAAATTTACCAGTAATGGCAGGATTTGGTATTAAAGATGCAAATGATGTAAAAGAGATTTGTAGCATTGCAGACGGTGCGGTAGTTGGCTCAAGTATTGTAAATATAATTGAAAAAAATTTAAATAGTAAAGATAAAATGTTAAAATCAATTGATGTTTTTACAAAAAACTTAAAATTAGGGACGAAGATATGAACTGGTTAACAAATTTTGTAAAACCAAAATTGTCCGCTTTAGTTAAACGAAAAGAAGTACCTGATAATCTTTGGAAAAATTGTCCTTCTTGTGGAAATATGATGCATCATAAAGATTTAACAGAAAATTTACGAGTTTGTAACTCTTGTAATTATCATTTTAGAATTTCAGCAGAGGACAGAATCAATTTATTATTCTCAAATGGAGATTTTAAAGAAATAGAATTAGACACTATAACAGATGATCCATTAAATTTTGTAGATAAAAAAAAATATAAAGACAGACTCAAAGAATACAGAAGGAATACAAAAAGAAATGATGCTTTTATTTTGTTAGATTCAAAATTAGGTAATAAAGAAATAATATCTGGTTTTATGAATTTTGAATTTATGGGTGGATCAATGGGTAGAGCTGTTGGTGCTGCAATTGTTAAGGGTGCTAAAATTGCTGTTGAAAAAAAAATACCTTTTTTAATTTTCACAGCCTCTGGTGGAGCAAGAATGCAAGAGGGAATAATTAGTTTGATGCAAATGCCTAGAACAGTAGCTGCAGTTGAGCTACTGCATAAAAATAGCATACCTTATATAGTTGTACTTACAGAACCAACTACAGGAGGTGTAACAGCCTCATTCGCTATGCTAGGAGATATAACATTAGCTGAAAAAGGTTCAACAATTGGATTTGCGGGCAAAAGAGTAATACAAGACACGATAAGAGAAGAATTACCTATAGATTTTCAAAAGGCTGAATATTTAAAAGAACATGGAATGGTTGATATTGTGTGCCATAGAAAAGATTTAAAAAAAACACTGATTGATATTTTAAATCATATTCAAAAATAATAGTGATAAATAAAACTGAAAAGTTGTTAGCTCAACTTGTTAAATTACATCCAAAATATATAGATCTTTCATTAGATAGATTAAAAATTTTACTAAAAAAACTAGGTGACCCTCATTTGAACTTGCCTACAACCATACATATTGCAGGGACAAATGGAAAAGGCTCTACTCTTAGCTTCTTACAAAATATACTTAAAAATAATAAATATTCTTGCCATGCTTATATTTCACCACATTTGAATAGGTTTAATGAAAGAATTATTATCAATAACAAAGAAATTAACACAAACAAACTTCACAATACTCTTAAACTTATAAAAAAAATTAATAAAAATAAACCTATTACATTTTTTGAAATCACAACAGCAGCAGCATTTTTATTATTTTCAAAAAATAAAGCAGACTTTTTATTACTGGAAACAGGTTTAGGCGGTAGATTAGATGCAACAAACGTAATAACAAAAAAAGAATTAAGTATTATAACTTCAATTAGTATTGATCATCAAGAATTTTTAGGAAAAACACTGAAAAAAATTACGAAAGAAAAATTGGGCATAACAAACTATAGTAATAATATTTTGATTGCTAAGCAAAAATCAGAAGTTAACAAAATTATTTATTCAAAGTTGAAAAAAAATAATAATGTCTTTTATTTTAAAAAACATTTTAATTTTTATGAAAATCAATCATCTAAATTTTTATTTAGATATAAAAACAAAAAATTTAATTTTGATAAACCCAGATTATTAGGAAATCATCAGTTAGAAAATGCTAGTACCGCATTAGCATCTGCAATGATTTTACAATCTAACGGTTTTAAGATTAATGAAAAAAAATTTAACAAAAGTATTAAAACAACTATTTGGCCAGGCAGGTTGGAGTTTGTTAATTTAAATAATAAAAAAATAATTCTTGATGGATCTCATAATATTGGTGGTGCAGAAAAACTTAATTTATTTTTAAAAGAAAAAAAAATTAAACCTATAGTTTTGTTTGGTATGTTGAATAATAAACCAATCTATGAATTTTTGAAAACAATAAGTAACAATGTATCAAAAGTTGTAGCTGTTAGAATACCAAAAGAAAAAAATGCATTTACTGTTGAAGAGATAAATAATTATTGTAAAACAATATCATTAGAATGTGTTAATAAAAAAAGCATTAATGATGCTTTGTATTACATTTTTCATTCTAATAAAAAAAATGTACTTATAACCGGTTCTTTATATCTTGTTGGAAAAGTAAGAGAAAAGATTTTATAAGTTAGACTGTATCCATGCTTCTAGTGCAGTTTTTGGGAGACTACCAATCTTAGAATCAATTAATTTACCTTCTTTAAAAATCATTAAAGTTGGTATACCTCTCACTCCAAATTTTTGAGGAGTATCAGGATTATCATCAATATTAAGTTTTAATATTTTAATTTTTGACTCTTGTTCTAAAGCGATTTCTTCCAATATTGGTCCTATTATCTTGCATGGACCGCACCATTCTGCCCAAAAATCTACTAATATAGGCAATTTTGAATTTTTAATCTCTTCATCAAAGCTGCTATCAGTTATTATTTGTGTACTCATAAAATCAAAGTAAGCACTTTAAGAATATATTCAAGTCTCAATATCCTTAATTTGATTAAATGCGTTTATATCTCCAATATGAGCAATATTAGAAATTAATATTTTACCTCGAATATTTTTATTAGCAATAAGTATATCCCAAAGTTTATTAAGTGAAAAAGATCTTTCTTCTATTAAATCAAAAATACGAGGGTTAATTATTTGTAAACCAGTATAATATAATTGTGGATCATTTTTTTCCCATCTTTTAATAAGCTTATTTTCCAATTTAAAATCACCTGTTATTTTTTTTAAACCTCTGAAATTAACAGCTTTAGCAAGTAATAATTTACATGTTTCTATTTTTTCATGATTTCTAATAAAATTTAATACATCTTTTTTATTTTCTTCTTTCCACAAAATATCTGCATTAGTAACTAAAAAATTTTTACCTTCTAACAAATTTAATGCATTCTTAATCCCTCCGCCTGTATTTAATAAATTTGGTTCATAAGTTAATTGAATATTTTTATCTGCATAATACTCTTTAATAAAAGTTTGAATTTGATCATGCAAATAATGAGTGTTAATTACTATTTTTTTACACCCTATGGTTAAAAAAAAATCAATATTATGTCGAAGAAGTTCTTTATTATTTATTTTCAATAAAGGTTTAGGTTTTGAATCAGTTAAATTTTTCATTCGCTTTCCATATCCTGCAGCCAGTATCATTAAATTGAAGCTAGTCATTTAACTATTATTGTATCATATAATTTAGATAATTTTTTATTTTGAAGTTTAAATAAACTTTTTTTAAGTCTTTTAAGTGTCACATTAAGATAATTTGAATAATAATTATTTTTATTTTTTTTATCTAAATTTATCCATCTGCCAATAATTCTTGTTTGTCTTGCCGTATTAAGAAAGTAATATTGAAAAAAAAATTCATTAAAAGGAATATTTTGTTTAGTTTTGCTAAAAAAATATTTTAACAATTCGTCATTATATTTATCATCAAAATATATTCTTGGATTTTCAAGAAGAGAAAAAAGATCCCATCCAGAAAAACCGATACATGCATTTTGAAAATCAAGTATTCCACACTTTAAATGATCATTTCTTTTTGGGAGATACATTAAATTGATTAGTTCAAAATCTTTATGAACAAAAGAATCAAATTTAAAATTTATATTCTTAAATTCTTGACTCCATATATTAAAGAATTCATGAGCTATATCATTAGAAATATTGTTTATAGGGAAATAGAAATCAACAAATTCAGCTATCTCTATTTTAAAAGCAGAAAAGTCATATTGTTTTAAAATATTATTTATTATTGGTTTTTGTGTATTTTGAATTTCTATTAAGGAATTTACAGCATTTATCAAAATTTCTTTTAAATAAATGCTATTTATTAATTTATCATATCTAATATCACCAAAATCTTCCATAAAAATTATATTTTTAGTATGATCAGCATCAAATATTTTAGGAACAGATATATTTATACTTGATAAAAAATTGTTAACTTCTAAAAAAGCTAAGTAATCCTCGTGATTATAGGAAAAATCTACAACTACTTTTCCTTTATTTTGATTTTTAAATCGATAAATTTTTTTATGAGATGCGCCACTTTCAATTTGATACAGATTATCTAAATTAAATTTCATTTTAATTAAAAAACAAATTATGTTTTATGTTTCTTTGATCTTTATTAGCGATTGTTAAATTTATAGAATAAAAATTATAATCTTTCAAAGAATCTAAAATAATTTCAGGCCATTCTATAAGAGTAATTGTATTATGTAATTGCTCAAAAATGTTTATTTCAGACAATTCACTACTTTTTTGAATACGATATAAATCATAGTGATAAATTTCAAAATTATTCACTTGATAAGTTAGTAGGATAGGAAAAGATGGACTTTTTATAAAAAGTGGTTTTTCTAATTCATTTCTTTTGTAAATTGAGTTAATTAGATTTCTTGCAAATGTTGTTTTGCCTGAACCTAATTCACCAAATAAACAAATAATGTCTCCTACTTTTACTCTTAAGGATAAATCTTCACAAAAATGTTCTAAACCTGTTAAATCTAAAGTGAGAGTTTCTTCCTTCAAATTTAAAGTAAACTTTTTAATGAATCTGCCAAATCAGTTTTTTCCCAAGAAAAATGTCCTTGGTCTGTTGGCTTTCTCCCAAAATGTCCGTAAGCTGAGGTTGGAACATATATTGCATTAGTTAATTTTAAATGTTCTCTTATCCCTCTTGGACTTAGATCAAATAAATCTTGAACAGATTTTTCAATTTTTTGTTCATCAACTTTATTTGTTCCATTAGTATTTACGTAAACTGATAATGGTTTTGAAACTCCTATTGCATAAGATAATTGAATTGTGCATTCATCAGCTAGACCAGCTGCAACAATATTCTTAGCTAAATATCTGGCTGCATAAGCAGCCGATCTATCAACCTTAGATGGATCTTTACCAGAAAAAGCTCCTCCTCCATGAGGTGCTGCACCTCCATACGTATCAACAATAATTTTTCTACCCGTTAAACCAGAATCACCATCAGGGCCACCAATTACAAAATTGCCAGTAGGATTAACATAAAATTCTTCCTCTTTAAGATCTTCAATTAATTCACTTGGTATACATTCATAAACATAAGGTTTAACAATTTCTTTTACATCTGCAGGAGATAATCCTTCTTTGTGTTGTGATGAAATTACTAAAGAGGTAACTTTAGTTGGTCTACCATTCTCATAAAGCATAGTTACTTGACTTTTTGAATCTGGTTCTAAACCAGAAGCTGATCCATCTTTTCTTGCTTGCGCCATTTTATACAAAATTTGATGAGAATAATGAATTGGCGCAGGCATTAAACTTTCTGTATCACGGCAAGCATAACCAAACATAATTCCTTGATCTCCAGCTCCCTCTTCTTTATCAATTCCAGAGTCAACTCCCATTGCGATATCTGATGATTGTTCATGAAGAAAACTATCAACATCACAATTTTGCCAATGAAAACCATCTTGCTCATATCCAATATCCTTAATACAATCTCTTACTTGAGATATAATTTGATCTTTTGATATTGATGGTCCTCTTACTTCTCCAGCTAAAACTACTTTGTTAGTAGTAGTAAGTGTTTCACATGCGACTCGAGTTTGTGGATCACCAGATGATAAATATGTATCAACAACCATATCTGATATTCTATCACAAACTTTATCTGGATGTCCTTCAGATACAGATTCACTAGTAAATAAATATGATCTACTCATTTTTCCTCCTTAATATCTATAAGTATTATCTTTAAATGGTCCTTTTTTATCAACACCTATATATTCTGCTTGTTTATCAGTGAGTTCTGTTAGTTTTGCTCCAACTTTTTTAAGGTGAAAAGAAGCTACTTTTTCATCTAGATGTTTTGGTAAAACATAAACTTTATTTTCATAATCAGATGCATTATGCCAAAGTTCAATTTGTGCCAATACTTGATTAGAAAAAGAGGCACTCATTACAAAACTAGGGTGTCCAGTAGCATTACCTAGGTTAACTAATCTGCCTTCAGATAATAACAAAATTTTCTTTCCATCAGGAAATTCAATTTCATTAACCTGCGGCTTAATTTCATCAGATTTTAAATTTCTCAAGGCTTCAGTTTGAATTTCATTATCGAAATGACCAATATTACAAACTATTGCTCTATCATGCATTTTTCTCATATGATCTATAGTAATAACATCAAGATTACCGGTAGCCGTTACAAATATATCACCATAAGAACATGCGTCATCCATAGTTACTACCTCATAACCTTCCATGGCTGCTTGTAACGCATTTATAGGATCTATTTCTGTTACACAAACTCTAGCTCCTGCACCTCTTAAACTTGCCGCCGAACCTTTGCCTACATCACCATATCCAGCTACAACTGCTACTTTGCCAGCCATCATTACATCTGTACCTCTTCTTATTCCATCAACAAGACTTTCTTTACAACCGTATAAATTATCAAATTTAGACTTAGTTACAGAATCGTTAACATTTATCGCAGGAACTTTTAATAAACCTTTTTTTTCCATATCCTTTAATCGATGAACGCCAGTGGTTGTTTCTTCAGATAAACCTTTAATATCGTTTAAAAGCTCTGGATATTTTTCATGAATAATTTTAGTTGCATCACCACCATCATCTAAAATCATATTTGGTTTCCAATTATTTGGACCTTCAAGAGTTTTTTCTATACACCACCAAAACTCTTCTTCACTCATTCCTTTCCAAGCAAAGACAGGTATATTTTTTGAAGCAATGGCTGCTGCAGCTTGATCTTGTGTAGAGAAAATATTGCAGGAACTCCATCTCACAGATGCTCCAAGATGTACCAATGTTTCAATAAGAACTGCAGTTTGTATTGTCATATGTAAACATCCTACAATTTTTGCTCCCTCCAATGGTTTTTTATCTTTGTATTCATCACGAATTGCCATTAAACCTGGCATTTCTGTTTCTGCTATAGCAATCTCTTTTAAACCCCACTCAGCTAAGCTGATATCCTTTACTTTGAAATCTTCTGCCATTTCGGTTCCTATATTGTTTAATTGAATTTAGTTTGTGTTTAGAGTTCTTACAGGTAAAATTATTATAAAACAAGCACCTGTATAATTATTTTTATCGGAAACTGTTAATTGTATAGACCCTTTAAAAGATAGAATTATTTCTCTTGCTATGGACAATCCTAAACCTGTGTGATTATTTCTATCAAACTCTCTATCAGTATAAAATCTATTAAAAATTCTTTCACGATCATCTAAAGAAATGCCCTTTCCTTGATCATATATCTTTACCTGTACTTGATTTTGATCATGTGAATTTATTTGAAGTAAAATTTTAGTATTTTTATTTGCAATTGAAATACTATTATCAATTATATTAATAAATACTTGAAGCAACTTACTTTTGTTTGCTAAAATTACAAAATTTTTATCAATTTCTTCAACAATTATTTTTATTTTTTTAGAGTTATCTGAGAAATAATTTGATACTTCCTTAATAAAATCATTAATATTAATAAATTCATTTTTTGCCAACTCGACCTCAGCTTTAATTCTTGTGAAGTTAGATATATCGGTGATTAAATGATTCATTCTTTTTATATCTTTATTTATATTATCAATTAATAATTTTTTGTTCTCTTCTGATAACGTATCTTTCAACAAAAGCTCACTTGCAGATTGAAGACTTGTTAATGGATTTTTTAACTCATGAGAAACATCTGCTGCAAATTTTTCTAGCTGCGAAATTTGAGATTTTAAATCTAAAGACATGTTTTGTATTTCTTTTGATAGAATTCCTATTTCATCTTTCCTATTTGGATATTGTATTTTCTTATTAGAAACCTTGTCTCTTTCTAAAATAGTTAGATTTGATAGTTTTTTTATAGGGCTTACTAAACCTCTTGAAAATATGAATGAAAGAGAAATCATCACTAGAACAAAAAGAATATAAAAATTAAATAGATTAAAAGAAATTATACCGAGGGTTTGTTTGTTATTTAATAAAGGATAAGAAATAAGAATAACTCCATATACGCTTTCATTAAATATTATTGGGGAAGAGAATAATTGAAAAATATTTTCATCAGAATCAATAAATTTTTTTTTAATAATAGTTTTGGTTTTAATTGTTTGGGCTACTTTAACAATATCACTTTTTTGTTTCTCAACTTCATCAATAAATTTATTTTTAATAAATTTTAGATAATATTCTCTAAATAGATTTTGATAAAATTCATTATATATTTGGTAAATTCCTGTGCTATTTTCTATAGAATCTGATAAATCAGACTCCTCTACATTTGATGAACTATATAGATCTTGCGTATCAGCAAGTTTGATCCAATCATCATTATAAATTTTAACATTAAATATTTTATTTAGATAATTTTGTAAAATATATTGTTGAGTAATTTTTGGCTCTAAAACAGGTTCCGAGAGTTCAAGCGTATTTTTTAACTCACTTTTATTTTTACAGTTTTTTTTATCAATTCTTTTACAAGTATCGTCAAAAAGTGGGACCCGGGCAATAGAATTTTTTTCTAAAAAATTTTTTATACTAAATAAATTTTGTTCAGTATATTCAAAATCATTGATTAAATTTTTATCATTTTGAATTAAATAAATATTAAAAAAAATAAAAAATAAAAATCCAAATAATGCAATTAACAAATTAATTACAAATATTTGTAATCTTAAGGGATAATTAGATAAATTAAACCTTTTATATTTATTCACGCCATGAATATCCAGAACCATAACGAGTACGTATCTGATCAAACAAAGGATCGTAAGATTTAAATTTTTTTCGAAGACGTTTTATATGACTATCTATTGTACGATCATCAACATAAACACTATCACCATACATTGAGTCCTGTAGTTGGTTTCTATCTTTAACTACTCCTGGATATTTAGCTAAAGATTTTATTAAATTAAATTCTGCTACAGTTAATTCTATTATTTGATTTTTCCAAAAACACAATTGTTTTAATTCATCTAATTCTAAACTACCTTTTTTTAAATTTTTTTTTGTTTCTGCTGAAAAACTATTATCGTTTTTTCTATTTTGATAGACTCTTAAAACCGTTCTAATTCTTTCATTTAATAATTTTTGAGAAAAAGGTTTTTTTATATAATCTGCGGCTCCCATTCTTAAACCTATAATTTCATCTTGTTCCTGATCTTTAGATGTTAAAAAAATTATTGGCATCTCCTTGAGGTCAGTTTTTTTACTATTTCTAACTTTACTTAATAATTCATTGCCATCCATCTTTGGCATTTTAATATCAAATAATCCAAGATCGTAATTATTTTTCTCGAGTGCATTTAATGCCTCTAATCCATTATGAAATGTGTCTACTTCATAACCCTCAGCTTCTAAAGCTAAGCTAACAGAAGCTAGAATCGACTGCTCGTCATCTACTAATGCAATTGAGGTCATTGGTTTTTTTAATAATATTTTATGGCAAATTTAAGTTCAATTGTTTTCAAATAATTAAACATATAATTAAATAATAACAAACTGTGATTAAGAATTAATAAGTAAATTCAAATAAATCAAATACTTGTTTGCATAATCAAAAAATAAAATAAATATATAGTTTGACTTTAATAAAAAATTATTTATGTTCATGTTTTGTTCTTATTGCGATATTGGGCAAATGTTGTATTGTCACCTAACGGCGACACTACATATTGTGTTTTTCGACGATTATTTTATTATAAATGGATAGAAATTAAATGGCAGACAATTCACCCGTATCAGCGGTCAAAGATATAAAAGACAAAAGCGTTAATCTGTTAAGTTTGAGTGTAGTTAGAAGAGATGGATCTATAACACCTTTTAAAGCTAATAAAATATCTAACGCAATAAAAAAAGCTTTCCTTGCTCAAACAAAAATTAGAAATAATAAAAATCACGAAAAAGAACAAACAGACAGTATTCATAAAACTGTAGAAGGTCTTACTCATAAAGTGGTGTCTGCACTAACTAGAAGAATTGCTGATGGAGATATGATTCACATTGAAGATATCCAAGATCAGGTTGAACTGGCTTTAATGAGAGATGAGCATCATAAAGTAGCTAGGGCATATGTGTTGTATCGAGAACAAAGAGCTGCTTCTCGATATCATACTAAAAAACTAAAAGAACAAGTTGGGGCTAAAGCTTCATCGATGATGGTTACAAAAAGAGATGGAACTAAAGAACCTATTTCTTTAGATAAAATAACTAACAGAGTTTCTGTATTGTCAACTGGTTTGAGAATAGATCCAATAGTTGTTGTTCAAAAAGCAGTTCCGGGATTATATAATGATATTACTTCAATCGAAATTGATACATACCTAGCTGAAACTGCTGCATCTCTAACAGTTGAACATCCTGATTATTCATACTTAGCAGCACGCATAAAAGCTAATTCTCTGCATAAAGAAACGCCAGGTTTTATAATTGCAACAAAAAATTTATTTGATGATGGTCTTTTAAGAGATGAGTATTACAATAAAGTAATGGCAAATGCTGAAGAAATAGAATCGGTTATTGATTATGATAGAGATTATAATTTTGATTATTTTGCATTTACAACTTTAGTAAGAGCTTATTTATTAAAATTTGAAAACAAAACAATAGAACGTCCTCAAGATTTGTGGATGAGGGTGGCTCTAACAGTTTCCTGTGACAGTTTTGATTTAGAAAAAGTTAAAAAGACATATTATAGCTTATCTAACGGTTTTTATACTCATGCTACACCTACCCTTTTTAATAGTGGTTTAAAAATGCAACAATTATCATCATGTTTTTTAATTGGTATGGAAGATGACTCAATTGATGGTATTTTTAACACAATTAAAGATTGTGCTTTAATATCAAAAACAGCTGGTGGAATAGGAATGCATGCACATAACATAAGAGGTAGTGGGAGCAGAATAAAATCAACTAACGGGAAATCTAATGGATTAATTCCTTTTTTAAAAATTTTTAATGAAACAGCAAAATCGGTTGATCAAGGTGGTGGCAAACGCAAAGGTTCTTTTGCTGTATATTTAGAACCTTGGCACGCTGATATTGAAAAATTTTTAGAACTAAGAAAAAATACTGGTGCAGAAGAATTTAGAGCTAGAGATTTATTCTATGCATTATGGATACCTGATTTATTTATGAAAAGAGTGGAGAGTGATGATGATTGGACTCTTATGAGTGAACATGAATGTCCTGGTTTGTCTGATAAATATGGTAAAGATTTTGAAGAACTATATGAAAAATATGAAAAGGAATTACCTCATTTAGAAAAGATTAAAGCAAGAGCATTAATGTCTAAAATCATAGAAGCTCAAATAGAAACGGGTCAGCCTTATATGTTGTATAAAGATTCGATTAATAATAAATCTAACCAAAAAAACATAGGTGTAATTAAATCATCAAATCTTTGTGCTGAAATAGTTGAGTATTCTGATAAAAATGAAACATCAGTTTGTAATTTAGCTTCAATTGCATTACCTAAATTTGTTATAAAATCACAGAAAAACAAAACCAAAGAATATGATTACAAAAAATTATATGAAACTGCTAAACTAGCTACAAAAAATTTAGATCAAGTAATTGGTATAAATTTCTATCCAACCAACAAAACTGAAGTTTCTAATAATAAGCACAGACCAATCGGATTGGGTATTCAGGGTCTAGCAGATGTATTCTTTGAATTAGATATTCCTTATGATGGTGAAGAAGCTAAGAAAATTAATAAAAAAATATTTGAAACAATCTATTTTGGTGCATTAGAAGCATCCTGTGAACTGGCTAAAGAAAAAGGAGCATACTCGACTTTTAAAGGCTCCCCTTTATCTCAAGGAAAATTTCAATTTGATTTATGGGGAATTGAACCCTCAAATATGTGGGATTGGGAATCTCTAAGGGAAAAAATTAAAAAAGTAGGTGTTAGAAATTCTCTTACTACAGCATGTATGCCAACTGCCTCTACTGGAATAATCTTAGGAAATACAGAAACTTTTCAAATACAAACTTCTAATATTTATAAAAGACAAACTTTATCTGGAGAATTTTTATTAGTTAATAGACACCTAGTTAAAGCATTATCTAAACGCAACCTTTGGAATAAAGAAATGCGTGATAAAATTATTTTAGAAAACGGTTCTGTGCAAAATATTCAAAATTTTCCTGAAGATCTCAAAGAAACTTATAAAACAGTTTGGGAGACATCTCAAAAAACAGTAATTGATATGGCCGCTGATAGGGCTCCATTTATAGATCAAACTCAGTCTATGAATTTATGGTTATCAACACCGACTTTTGGAAAAGTTAATTCAATGCATATGTATGCTTGGAAAAAAGGTTTAAAAACAGGTATGTATTATCTTAGAAGTAGATCAGCTGTTGATGCTGTCAAGGTAACTGTTTCATCAGAAAAAGTTGCCAAGGAGGATTTTTTAAAGAATGCCGTTACTGAAAATGATGATCCAGAAGATTGTTTAACATGCAGTGCATAAAAGAGATTATATAAATGATATCTAAAGGAGTTAAATCAATTTTTCCTATAAAGCATCAAGATATCTGGGATAGGTATAAATTACATATTCAGGCTTTTTGGACACCAGAAGAAGTGTCGTTACAAGATGATTTAAGAGATTTACAAACTTTAAATGAGGGTGAAAAACATTTTATAAAACATGTGCTTGCGTACTTTGCAAATTCTGAAGCAATGATAAATGAAAATCTGGCAAGTAGATTTTATAAAGAGATATTAATTCCAGAAGCTAGATGTTTTATATCAATGCAAATGCTTAATGAATCCATTCATGCTGAAATGTATGGTTTACAAATAGAGGCTTATGTTAAAGATCAAAAGGAAAAAGACTTACTTTTTGATGCTATTCAAAATGTTCCGTGTATTAACCATAAAGCACAATGGGTTTCTAAGTGGTTAAACGGAAATCAAAATTTACTTACTCGTTTAATTGGTTTTGGATTAGTAGAAGGTTTATTTTTTGCAGGATCATTTTGTGCTATATATTATTTTAGAAAAAGAGGTTTGCTTCCTGGTTTAGCACTTTCTAATGACTGGATTGCAAGAGATGAGGGTATGCATTTTAGTTTTTCAGCTTTAATGTTTAAAACTCTTCGAGATAAATTTACTAATGGATCATTAACAGACTCGGATATTTCTGCTCTATCTTTAATACCAAATGAAGTTCCTCAGTCACAATTTGAAGAGATAGTTAGAGAAGCTGTATCATTTGAAAAAGAATTTGTAAAAGATGCATTACCAGTCGATTTAATTGGAATGAATGCAAACTTAATGTGCGATTATATTGAAGCGGTCGCTGATAGAATTGCTGATTTATTTGAATTTGAAAGAGTATTTAATACTGAAAATCCTTTTGATTTTATGCGTGCTTTAGATGTTCAAAATGTAACGAATTTCTTTGAAAAAAGAGTATCTGAATATCAAAGACCGACTGATAGGGCTCTTAGTTTTGATGAAGCTTTTTAATGAAAGCAGAAATTTATTCTAAAACTAATTGTATATTTTGTGATAGAGCCAAAATGCGCCTTTCAAAATATAATCCTCAAATATTCATGCTTGATAAAGATTTTACAAGAGAAGAATTTTTTCAAAAATTTCCTAATGCTAAAACATTCCCACAAATCATTATTAATAACGAACATATAGGAACATATAATCAATTAGAACAGTGGCTTGCTTTTAATAATCCAGATGAGAATTTTTAAGTAATAATTTTTTTCTTTCTATTATAAATTTTTTTATTTTTAACAGTTCTTTGTTTATACTTAGGGCTTCGTAAATCTTTTGCTATTGGATTTTGTTTTTTTTCTTTTTTTTTCATTTAATGAGATTCAGCCCAAGTATCACCCAAACCAAATTCAACTGTCAGAGGAACAGTAAAATTTTTATATTTTAAATGTGCTGTTTCCATAATATTTTTTATATTTTCTGAAACATTATTAATTTTATTTTTATCTACTTCAAATATCAATTCATCATGTACTTGTAGTAGCATTTTAGCTGGTATTTCTTTTGATATAATTTTGTTATGAATTTGAATCATCGCTAATTTAATTATATCAGCTGCACTTCCTTGGATTGGTGCATTTATAGCTTGTCTTTCAGCAAAGCCTCGTACATTAAAATTTTTATCATTAATTCCTTTAATGTTACAACGTCTCCCAAAAATTGTTGATACAAAATTAGAAGATTTTGCAGATTGAATTTGAAAATTCATATACTCCTTAATTTTAGGATATTTATGGAAGTAATTTTCAATATATATCTTTGCTTCAGAGTTTGTAATATTTAGTTGTTTTGCTAATCCATAAGGACTGATGCCATATAAAATACCAAAATTAATTGCTTTAGCTTTTCTTCTTAAATCAGAATTTAAATTTTTATCAGAAACATTAAAAATTTCTTTTGCTGTTGATGAATGAATATCTTCTTTATTAATAAATGCATTAATAAAATTTTTATCTTTTGAAATTTCAGCAGCTAATCTTAATTCTATTTGAGAATAATCAAAACTTATCAACTTAGTATTTTTTTCACATATAAAAGCTTTTCTAATTTTTTTTCCATTTTCAGTTCTTATAGGTATATTTTGTAAATTTGGATCATTTGAACTCAATCTTCCAGTCAAAGTATTGGCTATACCATAAGAGGTATGAACTCGGTCTGTTTTTTTAGTAGACTGTTCTTGCAAAGCATCTGTGTAGGTTGACTTGAGTTTTGTTACTTCTCTCCACTCAAGTACAAGCTTAGCGATTTCATATCCTCTTGATTCTAAATCTTGGAGCGTAGAAGAATCTGTAGAAAATGCTCCTTTTTTCGTCTTTTTGGCACCTTCTATTTTTAAATCTAAAAAAAGAATTTCACCTAATTGTTTTGGTGAACCTATATTAAATTCTTTTTTGGAAATTTTAAAAATTTTACTAGCAATTTTATTACTTTCAATTTCAAATTGATAACTTAATTCTTTTAAATATTTGTTATCAATCTTAATGCCGTTAGTTTCCATAGAAGATAAAACATTGACTAAATTAAGATCAATATCCTCATAAACAAATCTAGTTTTTTCTCTTATTATTCTTGGTAACAACAAATTATATAACTTTAAAGTTACTAGAGCATCTTCCGCTGCATAATTAACAGCCTTATTTATTTCAACATAATCAAATGTAATTTCGCTTTTACCACTTCCAACTACATCTTTAAATTTTATACAACTATGTTGTAGATGAGTAAATGCTAGATCATCCATATTATGTTTGATGATTCCATTATCTAATGCATAGGACATCAACATTGTATCAGCAATTGAATTAACTTTAATATTATAACACTCTAAAACTCTTATATCGAATTTAATATTTTGACCAATTTTAAGTATAGAGTTATCTTCACATAAATTTTTTAAATGATTTAAAACATAATCTTCATCTAGTTGGCTTTTAATTTTTTTTGATGTTTTTTTATCTAAATGGTTGATTGGAATATAATATGAAATGTTCTCTTCACAACATAAAGAAACTCCAACTAATTTTACTTTTTCAATATTGAGTGAATTCGTTTCTGTATCAATTGTGCAATAACCCTTTCTCTTGATATTAGATATAATTTCTTCTAAATTTTTTTTAGAATTAATTAAAATATATTGATTTTTTTCAACTTTATTTTGTTTTTCTCTAGTAACATTAGAAAAAACATTAGCATTATTCTCTAATCTTTGGGAAATTGATTTAAAACCTTGCTCTCCTAAAAACTCAATTATGCTATTAGTATTATCATCAATTGAAGAAAATGCTTTTATGCTTTCTATTTGAATTGGTAAATTTATATCATTCTTTAATTTTACCAATTCTAAACTAGTTAAAATATCTTTTACTGAATCATTTATAGCTTCTCTTCTTTTTTCTTGTTTAATTTTATTCGAATTTTTGAGTAAACCATCAATATCTCCAAAATTTTTAATTAATTCTAGTGCTGTTTTAGGTCCTATTCCTGGAGCTCCAGGAATATTGTCAACTTTGTCTCCAGTTAAAGCTTGTATATAAATAACTTTTTCTGGAGGAAGACCAAACTTCTCAATAACCTGATCTATACCTATATTTTTATTTTTCATTGGATCTAACATTGAAACATTTTCATTAACTAACTGCATTAAATCTTTGTCAGAAGAAATTATTAATGAATGCATTTTTTTGTTAGTTGCAAGTTTTGTAAATGTAGCGATAATATCATCTGCTTCATATCCCTCTATTTCTAACTGAGGTATTTTAAATGCATCTACACATTTTCGAATTATATCAAATTGCGGTATTAAATCTTCAGGAGTTTCACCTCTGTTAGCTTTATATTCTTTATAAATTTGATTTCTAAAATTTTCTCTTGCTGCATCAAATATTACAATCATTTTATTGTCACGATAATCCTCTATTAGTTTAACAAGCATGTTAGTAAATCCAAAAACTGCATTTATAGGTGTGCCATCTGACCTATTCATTCGGGGTAATCCATAATAGGCTCTAAAAATATAGGCAGAACCATCAATTAAAATTAATCTATTTTGTTTATTCATAAAAAAATTAAATATATAGACTGTAATATAAGAATGTTAGACTATAAATATTCAATAGAAGCAAAAAACGTTAATAAGATTTTCTTCAAAAAATCTTCAAGTGTTAATGCGCTGAGCAATTTTAATATTCGAATAAAAAGAGGCTCTATTCATGGTTTATTAGGACCAAATGGTGCTGGAAAATCAACTTTTATTAATATTTTAGGAAGCTTGGTAAAAAAAAACAGTGGTGAGATAAAAATATGTGGGCTTAATATAGATACTCATTCAAAAAGCAGTAAATTTAAAATTGGCATAGTCCCACAAGAATTAAATATTGATCCTTTCTTTAGTCCAAATGAATTGCTGGAACTTCAAGCAGGTCTATATGGGATAACAAAAAAAAATAGAAAAACAGAACAAATTTTAGATAATGTAGGATTACTTGATCAAAAAAATGCGTATGCAAGAACATTATCAGGTGGAATGCGAAGAAGATTACTTGTTGCCAAAGCACTAGTTCATAGTCCTGAAATGTTAATTTTAGATGAACCGACTGCTGGAGTAGATGTCGATTTAAGAAAATCTCTATGGAAATATATACAAAAAATCAATGCTGAGGGCACGACTATTTGTCTTACTACTCATTACATAGAAGAAGCCGAGGAATTATGTGACAACATAACTATAATTAATAAAGGAAAAGTAATTAAAGATGATACAAAACAAAATATGCTTGAAATTATTTCAAACAAAACAGTCAGTTTTTCTTTAACAAAACATAATACAATACCTAAATCTTTAGAAATTTATAAGCCAGTTTTGAAAGAAAATAAACTGACTCTTAGTTATGATAAGAACAACATATCAATTAAAAAAATAATTGATATTTTAAATTTAAATAAAATTGAATTTTCTGAAATAAATACTTACGAAAGTGACTTAGAGGATGTATTTATAAAGTTAGTAAATGAAAAATGAAATTTTCAATATAAATAAATTCTTTTTAATATTATTTTTATTTATACCAATATTTTTAATAACAGGTCCTGCACTACCTGATATTACTATAACTTTTGGCGCAATATTTTTTCTTATATATTACATTTTATTAAAAAAAAATTATTTTATATTTAAAAAAAATATATTTATAATTTCAATTTTATTTTGGCTTGTATTAATTTTAATTAGTTTTTTTGCATTAAGTAAAACAAAATCATTTCAAGATTCTTTAATTTTTATTAGATTTTTACTTATTCCTATAATTGGATATTATGTATTTTTAAATACTGAAAA
The DNA here is from genome assembly GCA_902561355.1 of uncultured Alphaproteobacteria bacterium. GTDB lineage: Bacteria > Pseudomonadota > Alphaproteobacteria > HIMB59 > CACPNW01. The sequence continues at coordinate 47,043 of CACEPG010000003.1, read as the reverse complement.
AAATATTAAAATCTTAATTTATATAATTTTTTTTTCTGTAACCTTTGTTTTATTAGATACTCTTTTTCAATTTTTTAATTATTCCTCTAAAGATGGTTTTGGATCTGATTTACTTGGATTTAAATCAAATTGGTATGGACGTTTAACTGGTCCATTTGGAGATGAATTAGTCCCAGGAGTATTTGTTTCAAGATTTGGACTTTTTGGATATTTAATATTTTTTTATTTAAAGAAAAATAAAATAAATTTTTTTTTACAAATAATTTATTTAGCAATTATCGGAGTAGTATGCTTTGCATCTGGTGAGAGGATGTCTTTAGCAACATATTTTTTAGCTTTATTTTTTTTATTATTATTTATGGCAAATAAAAGAATTGTTTTTCTTTTAGCGATAATATTATCAATTATAATCATTGGATCAATCTATAAATTACATCCCTTTTATAATGACTTTAGAATTCTGAGCTCAACTCAATATCACCAAGGGTTAAAAATTGAAAAAACCTTTGAATGTGAAAATAATAAAAATCAAGAATGTAAAAAAATTATCAATATTCAACCTAGCTTCATAGAAATATTAAAAAACTTTAAATCATCAGCATATGGAGAAATTTATTCTTTAGGATTTAAAATGTTCAATGATAATCCTTTTACAGGAGTTGGTATAGGTAACTATCAGTTTGCTTGTTTAAATTATGAATCATACAAAAAACAAATGATTAATTATGATTGTGCATCTCATCCCCATAACATTTATATACAATGGTTATCAGAAGGTGGTTTAATAACTTTGATTACATTTTTAGCGTATTTGGGTTATTTATTTTATTTTATAATTATGGGAAAAAATTTAATTCAATTTAAATTAATTTCTATAGCATCTATGATAATAATTTTTTGGCCAATTATGTCTACAGGTAGTTTAATAAAAAATTGGAATGGAGTTTTTAGTTTTTATATAATAGCTATTTCTATTTCTTTTAGTCAATTTAATTTAAGAAATAATAATTATTTCTAAAAAATTGTAAAAAGGTAGTTGCTTTTGAACTAATTTTAGAAACTTATAAAAAACTAAAACTAAATGTACAAAAAAATTAGACACACTATTAAATGAACTAGGATAAAAGTTAGCTAAAAAAAACTCTTGAAAAAGATACTTATTTTTATATTAAAAAAAATTAATCTTTTTGTATCTACTAATTTTTTTTGCTAAATAAAGACCTATAAAAAAAAACAAAATTACTGATAATACTTTTCCTTGTCCATTTCCAAAAAGAGAACCTATATATATTGATAAGAAAATTAGAGAAGACTGTAAAAGTTTATTTTTTAAACCTATTGCCAAACCAATAATAAAAAACACTATCATAAATAATGTTTTGCCCGAACCCATCCCAAAATATGATCCAACAAAAGTCATATACATTGAAGAATAAATTAGTGATATTTTGATTGAGATAGGATTATCTATAAACCTAACTTTAAACAAATAATAATAAGATTTGACACCATCCACCCAAGTAATTTTTTTACCTTCTTTGCTTGTTCTTGAATAATATGAAACACCAAATTCATAAATAAAAAAATTATTTCTTACAATTTGTGCGGCTAAATCAATTTCTAGACCAAAATCATTTATTGAAAGCTTGATATTATCTATAACATCTCTATGTAAAACTTTTAAACCACAATGAATATCACTTAATGATTGTCCAAATAAAATATTAAATATGAATGAATTAATTTTTCCGAATAATTCATTGAAAAAATAATTATGTTTTTTTAGTTTACCTGATAAATATCTACTTCCAAATATACATTTGATTGCATCATTATTTTTAATAATATCTAATAATTCTTTTGAGTCTTTTAAATCTAGTTCTAAATCTGCATCTTGTAAAATAACATATTTTCCTGATGAATTCAAAAATCCTTCACGAACTGCTTTTCCTTTTCCAAAATTTTTTATTAGATTAATTATATTAAAATTAAATTTATATTCTTGATTTGTTTTTAAACTTTCTATTATATTTTTAGATTTATCTGTTGATCCATCATTAACAAAAATTACTTCTACATTTTTTTCATTAAAATATTTAATTAATTCAGAAAATAATTTATCTAAATATCTTTCCTCATTAAATACAGGTATAACTATTGATAGTTCGTATTTATTCTTTTGGAGCATGCTTATTTAAAATTCTTTGAAGTGTTCTTCTATGCATTCTTAATCTTCTTGCAGTTTCAGAAACATTTCTGTTACATTGAACAAAAACTCTTTGTATATGTTCCCACCTTATCCTATCTGCTGTCATTGGATTTTCTGGGGGTGGAGGCAATATTTCTTTTGAGTTCGTTAAAGCATCATATATTTGATCTATTTCAGCTGGTTTTGGTAAATAATCTATTGCGCCAGATTTAATCGCTGCAACAGCTGTTGCAATATTTCCATAGCCAGTTAACAAAAGAGATTTTGTTTTTGGACTAATTTGTCTTATTTTTTTTATTAATTCTAAACCTGAACCATCATTTAATCTCATATCAACAATTGCATAGTCGAATTTTTTTTCTTTAATTCTTTTTAATGATTCATTAAAACTAGGAAACGATTCTACGATAAAATCTTTTTTTTTCATAGATCTCGATAATCTTTCTCTAAAAGGTAGATCATCATCTACTATCATTAATTCTTTAGTCATTAACATAATATAGATTTGTTAAATTTAATTTCAACAACTGCATTATTTACATTTGAATTATAAAATAAAACTTTACCTTTCATATTTTCAATTAGATTTTTTGCAATAAATATTCCTAAACCCATACCTTTTTTATTTTTAGAAATATAGGGTTCTCCAAGTTTATCTATAATATCTCTTGGAAATCCTCTCCCATCATCTGATATTACTAAAAATAATTCATCATATAATACTTTAATTTCAACATTAACTATTGTTTTTGAATAAATAATACCGTTTTGTATAATATTACCAATTGCATACATTATTTCATCTTTAAATATAATTTTTGCATCTTCTCCTTTTATTAAATTAGAAATTTTGAGCTTCTTGTTTGTATTAAATTTATCAAAATTAAATTTTATTATGTCTACTATTTTTATTTTTTCAAAAAAATTATCTTTCAAATTATATGGATTTTTTGAAATTTTTAATAATATTTCTTTACATCTCTCAGCTTGTGATTTTAATAGTTCAACATCTTTTAATAAATTTTGATCTTTAATTAAAATTTTTTCTTTTAATAAATCATTTAATACTAAAAAAATAGTATTCAAAGGAGTACTAAGTTCATGCACCGCGGCAGCACTTAAAGATCCTACTTCAGTAATTTTTTTTTGATTAGAAAGTTGAAGTTTTGTTTCTGATAAAGCTTGTGAAATTTTTCTTGATGAATTTGCAAAAAGATATGCATAGACAGCAATAAATATTATAGTAATGATTAGTGCAATAATTAAACCATGATTATATATATCAGGTATAAAAATTTGTTCGTTCCAATTTAAAGGAATAAAATTAGAATTTATAACTAAAATAAGAAGAATTGAAAATGAAGAGAGAAATATTGTCCAGAGAACTGGTAGATAAGAAGCAGATATAATTACTGGTGCTAAAATTAAAATAGCAAATGGATTAAAAATACCACCTGTCAAAAACAATAAAATTCCTAACTGAGAAGTATCAAATAAAAGAAAGAAAAATGCTTGGCTGTCTGAAATTTTATTATTTTTTTTTTGAATAAAATAAGAAAAAAAATTTACACATATCGATAGAAAAACAACAAATAAACACTCTATAATTAATATAGATATGTCTAAAAAATAATTTACTAACAGAATGGTTAATATTTGACCAATAATTGCAATCCATCTTATCTTTATCAGATTGCTCAATAGAATTGTGTTCATAGAATATTCTTGGTCAAATATCTAAATTAGCTACTTTCAGTGAGTTTTCTTGTATAAAGTTTTTTCTTCCTTCTGTTACTTCGCCCATTAATGTTTCAAAAATATTATTTGCATCATTAACTTCTTCAATTTTCACAGACAATAAGGACCTATAATTTTTATCAAGAGTAGTCTCCCAAAGCTGATCTGGATTCATTTCTCCTAGTCCTTTGTACCTATTTATTTGGGTTCCAAGTTTTCCTATTTCAAGTACTTTTTCTATTAAATCAATAGGACCGTTAATTTTAAACTCATTTTCACTTGATTTCAAAATACCTGCTGAACCATTTTTTAATAAACCAAAATGATTCATCAACTCTTTACGCATTTGATTTAAAGATTTAGCCTCAGGAGTTGTCAGAAATTCGCTATCAATTAGATACTTTTCAACTACTCCTCTTTGAGATTTAGCAATTTTCAATGAAGTGTTGTCATATTCAACTTTCCAATAATTTGGCTCAATAGTATTTAATCTTATTTGCAAATATTTAGCTATTTCTTTTCCAATAGACTCATCTTTTAGGGATTCTGGTTTTAAAGCAGCTATAACTGCTGCCTGCTCAATAACTAATCTATTATCAATCCTTCTTGTCAACTGATCAACTAACTTTTGAACATTTTTAGATAGCTTTAATAACTTAATCAATTCTTGATTAATAATTTGATAAATATCATTCTTGTTTTTTGGAACTTCAAATATTAATTTTTTTGAACCTTCATCAATTAAATGTTTTTCCATTTCATTTTCATCTTTAATGTATTGTATAGAATTACCTTTCTTAGATCTAAAAAGGGGTGGCTGAGCAATAAATAGTCTACCAGATTCAATCATTGGCCGCATGTGTCTATAAAAAAATGTTAAAAGTAGTGTACGAATATGACTTCCATCTACATCTGCATCAGTCATAATTATTACTTTATGATATCGCATTTTATTTACATCAAATTTACCCTCAGCTTTGTCCTGCTCTTCATTTCCTGATGGATTACCAATACCTGCTCCAATTGCAGTAATTAATACTCCTATCTCGTTACTAGTTAATATTTGTTTAGGATTGGCTCTTTCAACATTTAATATTTTACCCCTTAAAGGAAGAATAGCTTGATTTTTTCTATCTCTGCCTTGTTTTGCAGATCCTCCAGCAGAATCTCCTTCAACAATAAATAATTCAGAAAATTCAGGATTTTTTTCCTGACAGTCTGCTAGTTTACCTGGAAGTGATGAATTTTCTAATCCTGTTTTTCTTCTTGTCAATTCTCTTGCTTTTCTTGCTGCTTCGCGGGCATTGGATGCTTCCACAACTTTATCAATAACTTTTTTTATTTCACTTGGATTTTCCTCCATCCATTGTTCTAATTTAGCTAAACTTACAGATTCAACTACAGGCCTTACTTCGGAAGAAACTAGCTTATCTTTTGTTTGACTAGAAAATTTTGGATCTGGCAATTTAACTGAAATTATACATGTTAATCCTTCTCTAGCATCATCTCCAGTAATTGCAGTTGAATTTTTTGAATTTTTATTGGTGTAATTTACAATACATCTTGTCAATGCACCTCTAAATCCCGCTAAATGTGTTCCGCCGTCTCTTTGAGAAATATTATTTGTAAAACAAAGTGTATTTTCATGATAAGTATCAGTCCACTGCAAGGAACACTCCACATTAACATTATTTTTTATTGATGAAAAAAATATTGGATCACTATGGATGACGTGTTTGCCTTCATTTAAAAATTTAACATATTCGTTTATGCCGCCATCATATTTAAAACTGGTTTCAATTTCTTTTGTTGCTCTTTTATCTTTTAAGGTAATGTTAACACCTGTATTCAAAAAAGCTAATTCTCTGAGTCTTTTTTCAATTGTTTGGTAATTAAAATCTATATTATTAAAAGTATTAGAAGATGGTAAAAAAGTAATTGTTGTGCCTGTAAAATAATTGTTGTCAATTTGTTTTGAATCTCCAATTATCTTTAATTTTTTTTTTACAGAACCATTGCTAAATTCCATACTGTAAATTTTCCCCTCTCTATTGATTTCTAGAGATAAATGTTCTGAAAGTGCATTAACAACTGAAACGCCTACACCGTGCAAGCCTCCTGAAACTTTATAACTGTTTTGATCAAATTTTCCTCCAGCATGTAATTCTGTCATGATTACTTGTGCTGCTGGAACTTTTTCTGTTTTATGATTATCTATAGGTATTCCTCTTCCATTATCAGACACTGTAACTGTGCCATCTGCATTCAAAGCAACTAAAATATTAGTACAATATCCAGCTAGAGCTTCATCAATTGAGTTATCTACGACTTCATAAATCATCTGATGTAAACCAGAGCCGTCATCTGTATCCCCAATATACATTCCTGGACGTTTTCTTACAGCCTCTAGACCTTTTAAAACTTTTATTGATTCTGACGAGTAATCATTTTTTACCATTATACGTTTATATTACAAAAGTTAGTATTTGTTGACAGAAAAGAAAATAAATTTTTATCAGTTCCAGTCATAAAAATTTGAAGATTAAATTGCTGAGTTATTTTAAGAAGAAGTTTTCTATTAATGTCATCTAGATGGGAGCAAACTTCGTCCATTAATAAAATTGGGTTCAAATTACACTCATTTACTAGATAATTACTTTGAGCTAGAAATAATAACAAAATTATAGTTTTTTGTTGACCTGTTGATAATTGAGAAACCAAAAAATTATCATCAACTAAAAATTTATAATCTGATTTATGTGGACCTCTATTTGATCCTCCTATAACTTTATCAATTTCTCGAGATTTTTTTAATTGATACATATATTTTTCAATATTTAAATTATCTTCAAAAAACTTATCAATAATCTGGATATTTAAATCAAAAGGTAATTTATCACGTGTATTTAATAATGATATATTTTTCATTATAGATAATATTTGTGTATTTCTTGCTTTGTATATTTCAATTCCTGTAGATGAAATATTTTGTTCTATTCTTTCTAACCAACTACTTTCACATCCATCAAGGTTTAAAACTTTTGTTCTTTCAATTATATTACGTTTATATTTATTAATTAATGTATTATATTTATTATTTTGAGAAAAAATAAATTTATCTATAAAATTTCTTCTCAAGTTTGGGGAGGCAATAAATAATCTTTCTGTTTCAGGTAAGAAAACTAAAAAAGAAAATAATGAATATAAATGATCAAGGGCTTCTTTTGATGAGTCATTGTTTAAATATATTTTTTTTACTGAATTATTATTACTTATCTCTGAGTTAATTTTTATTTCATATTTGCCTTTTGTTTCTTCAAAATTGGCAAAGTTAACAAAATTATCTTCATTATATTTTATAAAATTAATTATTTGATCTTTTCTAATACCTCTTCCTTTATTAAAAAGAGATATAGCTTCAAGAATATTTGTTTTTCCAGAACCATTTTTACCATAGAAAACGTTACAGTTTTTAGAAAACTCTATTGAGTACTGTTTAAAATTTCTAAAATTATTTAGTTTAATATCTCTAAAATAGCCCAATTATATTTACACTCTCATTGGCATTAATACATAAATAAGATCTGGGTTTGATTTTTCTTTAGCAATAATTGGAGATGAGTTGTCTTTAAAAGATAAAGTTACATCGTCTTCCTCTAAATTATTTAATATATCCATAATATATTTTGAATTAAAACCAATTTCTATCTCCTCACCATCATATATAGCTTCTAAATCTTCAGTAGCAGTACTATTTTCATTATTTATTGTACTCATGTTTACTAAATTTTTTAATAATTTAAATTTTATAACTGGAGATTTTTCATTCGCAATTGTACTAACTCTATCTACCGCAGATAATAAATTTGTTCGTTTTACTATCAAATTATTTTCATTATTATTAGGTATAACTCTTTTATAATCTGGAAAGTTTCCATCAATTAACTTTGAAACTAAAATTAAATTATCAAAATAAAATATTATTTTATTTGCACTTATATCAAGCTCAATTTCGTCTGTACTCTCTGATAGTAATTTTGATAATTCATTTATAGTTTTTTTTGGAATTATAACCCCTGGTATTTCAGTATTTAATTCATTATTCTGTGAACTAAACTTTGCTAATCTATGGCCATCTGTACCTACAAAAGTAATAAAGTTATTATTATTTTCTTTAGTTATATTACAATATAAGCCATTTAAAAAATATCTTGTTTCCTCATTCGAAATTGCAAATTTAGTTTTATCAATTAATTTAAAAAGAATTTCAGATTTTGCTTTAATTTTATTACCATCATTTGTGGTTTCTATAATAGGAAAATCCTCTTTAGGTAAACATGCTAGTGAAAAACGTGATCCACTTGAACGTAAAGTTAACAATTTACCATCATTTGAGATTACTTCTATTTCACTTGTATCTGAAAGTTTTCTTATAATATCATATATAAGTTGTGCATTTATAGTAGTCGAACCAGACTCCAAAACATTACAATTTACAGTTTCTGTAATTGATATGTCCATATCTGTAGATGACAATGTCAGCTTATTATTATCAGCCTCAATTAAAATATTTGAGAGTATTGGTAATGTGTTTTTTTTATCTACTATATTTTGTAAATGCGATAGGGTCTTAAAAATTATGGGTTTTGCAATTATAAATTTCATTTTTCTGAAATATAAAGAAAATTAACTTAAGAATCTATAAGTCTTTTTAATAACTCAATATCCTCATTAAAATTAACGTCTTGTAGCTTAAGTTCTTCAATTTTTTTTACTGCATGCATTACAGTTGTATGATCTCTACCGCCAAACTTCCTTCCAATCTCAGGTAGCGATCTTGATGTAATTGATTTAGCAAGATACATAGCTATTTGTCTAGGTCTAGCTACAGATCTAGATCTTCTTGGGGAATGCATATCTGTTATTCTTATATTAAAATGTTCAGCAACTTTTTTCTGAATTTCTTCGATAGTAATTTTTTTATTAGATGATTTAAGTAAATCTTGCAAAACAACTTGAGCTGTCTCAACAGTTATGGATGTTCCAACTAAAGTGGCATGAGCAACTAGTCTATTTAAAGCACCTTCCATTTCTCTAACATTAGATATAATCCTATGTGACAAAAATTCTAGTACCTTTGGAGGAATTTCTACACCTCTCTTTTGTGCTTTTTCAATTAAGATTCCTAATCTGAGCTCATATGTTGTGGGGTGTATGTCTGCAACTAAACCACAACCTAGTCTAGATTTTAATCTGTCTTGAACACCATCAAGATCTGATGGAGATTTATCTGCAGAAATTACAATTTGCTTATTTTGTTCAATTAATGCATTGAATGTATGAAAAAACTCTTCTTGGGTATTATCTTTTCCACTAATAAACTGAACATCATCTATCATTAGTACATCGATTGATCTAAACTGTTCTTTAAAAGCAGAAGTATCTTTATACCTAAGAGCTCTCACAAATTGGTACATAAATTTTTCTGCTGATAAATAGATTACCTTTCTCTCGGGTTGTTGTTGTTTGATTTTCCAACCTATTGCATGCATTAAATGTGTTTTACCTAAACCGACTCCTCCATATAAAAATAATGGATTAAATGAAACTTTATCTGCTTCAGCAACTCTTGCTGAAGCTGCAAAAGCTAATTCATTTGGTTTTCCAACTACAAAATTGTCAAATGTAAACCTTGGATCTAAAGGTGCTCCAAATTCATTTGGAGAAGATTGCTGATTAGATCTAATATCTAAAGTAGATTTCCAATGGTTATCTGTACTTTTTATAGTTCTTGTCGTCCCAGGCACAATTCTTCCACCGGTTGGTTTTACAACAAATTTTATAACATCAATCTGTTCAGAATATTTCTTTGATTCTGTTTTTACTTTATCTGAATAATTATTAACTATCCAGTCTCTCAAAAACTTTGTTGGAACTGAAAATGTAATTGTATCTTTTTCCAAGGAAACATAATTTAAATGCTTTAACCAATTATTATAAGCACTATCTCCAACAGTTTTTTTTAGATCTTTTTTTAATGAGGACCATTTAACTTCATCAAAACCTAAACTTGACTTTTCCATTAGCCCCCTAATCTCAGTGGATTTTTTTAATTCAAATTCTACGTAAAAAAATCCAAAGCCGTAAAATTATAATCACCAATTATATCAAAGATAATCAATACTCTTTACGTATTTTTATCAAGAATAAAAGTGAAAAAATAAAAAAAAAATTTAATTTTTTTTAATTTGATTTGATAACGAGGATAACTTTCTAGATAAGTATTGCTTTTTGAAAATGCCCTTTTTTACAGTTTTTGCCATAATAGAATTAACTTCACTCAAATTTTTTTGAATTTCGTCAGTTTTATTAGATTTTAAAGCTTCATCAAATTTATTTAGACTTGTTCTAACTTTACTCAAATATTTTGAGTTTACATCATTTTTTGTCTTGTTTTGTACTGACCGCTTTTTAGCTGATTTGTGGTTCGCCATTTGTGAAACGGTATAAATTTAAAAATAACAAAGTCAACAAATTAATACTCTAATTGCTATTTTGTTCTTTTTGCAAACCTGGACAATAAAATGTAGCTCTACCGTACTGAACTATTTTAATAATTTCAAACTTTGAAACTTTTTGTCCTTCTTTGCCATAAACTTTAAAATTAGATTGAAAATTACCTAAAGTACCATCAGATGATCTATAGTCTTTAATACTTGATCCACCATAACTGATAGCTTTCTTAAGAATTTTTTTAGCAGACTTTATAATTAACCTTATCTGATTAATATTTAAATCTTTACCTTGTATTAATGGTGAAATTTTAGCATCATATAGAATTTCACAAGCATAAATATTTCCTATTCCAGATACTATATATTGATTCAAGAGTATTTGTTTTATAGGTACGGCAGAATTTTTAATTTTTGTATACATATATTTAGTATTAAATTTTATACTTAAAGCATCCACGCCCAGTGATGAAATATATTTTTTTTGGTTTAGTTCTAATGTTGCTGCAATATCAATAAACCCAAATTTTCTTGGATCATTGAATATTAATTTATAACCATTACCAAATAAAATAATTACATGATCATGTTTATTTTCAACATAACTACTTTTAGTAACTTTTAATCTGCCAGACATACCAAGATGAATTATTAGAGTTAAATTGTTAAAAAAATTTATTAAAATATACTTTGCGATTCTTTCTGTTGAAATTATTTTTTGATCTTTAAATTTATAAGAGATATTGGATGGTATGTTATATCTAAGTTTTTTTGTGTTAGTGATGATTTTGATGACTTTTTTATTAATTAATATATTTAAACCTCTAATGGTGGTCTCAACTTCAGGTAACTCAGGCATGATTTATGAATAAAATATTTAATTTTGGTTATACTAAAGTCACTTCTAAAGAAAAGACTGAGTTAGTTCAAAAAGTATTTTCTGATGTATCGAAGAATTATGATTTAATGAATGATATTATGAGCCTTGGTGCTCATAGATTATGGAAAAAAAAATTTGTCGAATTAGTTGATCCTCTAAAAGATGACAAAATAATAGATGTTGGATCTGGTTCTGGTGATATAGTTATCGAACTATTAAAAAAAAATATTAATATTGATATTGATGTGGTTGATTTAAATTATGAAATGATCAACATTGGGGAAAAAAGAATAAAAAATAAAAAAGTAAATTTTCATATAAATAATGCTGAAAATTTAAAATTTGAAAATAATAGTTTTGATAAATATTTAATTTCATTTTGTTTAAGAAATATTTCCAATATAGACAAATCACTAAATGAGGCTTTTCGTATTTTAAAACCGGGAGGAAAATATTTTTGTTTAGAATTTAGCAAACCTAAATCTTTTTTTATTTCAAAAATTTATAATAAATACAAAGCGAACTTTATACCTTTGGTTGGTAAATTAGTTGCTGATAATAAAGCTGCTTATAATTATTTAAATGAAAGCATTGATCTTTTTCCAAATCAAAATCAATTAAAGGTAAAATTAACTAAAGCAGGATTTATTAACGTTTCTTATATTAATTTATTTAATGGAATTGTCACTATTCACAAAGGTTATAAATTATAATGAGATTATTATTTATTATCACAGGCTCAATTTCTTTATCAAAATCCCATGAAATATAATGATTTAGAGTATGAATTGTTTGCAAGACAATTTATTTTAAAAGAATTTACTGAAGAAATACTATCTGAACTTAATAAACTTAAAATTGCGATTGTAGGTTTAGGTGGTATTGGATGTCCTTTAAGTCAATATTTAATTTCGTCAGGAATTAAAAATTTAAAAATATTTGATGGTGATAAGATAGAAAAAAGCAATCTGAACAGACAAATCTTATATTCAATTGAAGACATTGGTAAAAAAAAATCAGATATTTCTAAATCCAAGTTATTAAAAACCAATCCTCATAGCAATATTGAATCTTATTCAATAAATTTGTATGAAGAAAATATAAACTTGTTGTCAAACTCATCATTAGTAATTGATACAACAGATAATTGGCATACTTCTAAATTATTAAATGAATATTGTGTTAAAAATTCAGTTAGCTTTATATTTACGTCTGCCGTAGGTCATGATATTCAAATTGCTTTTTTCCCAAATAAAAAAAATAAACACATTTGTTTAAATTGTCTTTTTCCCAACAAAGATGATGTAGAAATACCTCGATGTGAAACGGTTGGTATTTCAGGTATTACAGCTGGAATAGCAGGTTTATTAACTGCACAAAAAACTATTAATTCTCTTCTTAATTTTAAAGATGAAAATAATATTTTAACACTTTTCAATACAATAAGTGGTGAAATACAGAAAATCAAAGTAAAAAATAATAAAGAATGTCAGTTAAATAAAGGTTAACTTCCATTGAATAATAAACTAAAAGATTAATTTTATAATTTATTTATGAGAGCAAATTCTTTTTCATATGAGCAGCTTATTGATTGTGCTAATGGTATATTGTTTGGAAAAGGTAATGCACAATTACCTTCACCGCCAATGCTGATGTTTGATCGTATTATAAATATTAATGAAAATGGAGGAAGTTTTTCAAAAGGTGAAATTATAGCTGAATTAGATATTACACCAAATTTATGGTTTTTTGATTGTCATTTTAAAAATGATCCTGTTATGCCTGGTTGTTTAGGATTAGATGCTATGTGGCAACTAGTTGGGTTTTATCTTGGCTGGCTAGGTCAGCCCGGCAAAGGCAGGGCTCTTGGTGTTGGTGAAGTTAAATTTACAGGTCAAGTTCTTCAAACAGTTAAAAAAGTTACTTATCATATCTCTTTAAAAAGATTGATTTTGAGAAAATTGATTTTAGGAATTGCGGATGGAATTCTTAAAGCTGATGGCGAATCTATATATGAAGCAAAAGATATGAAAGTTGGTCTTTTTACTATTAAAGATTAATCTTAATGAAAAGAGTTGTTGTTACTGGATTGGGAATTGTATCTTGCATTGGAAATGATAAAAAAACAGTAGCTGAAAATTTGAAAAATTTAAATTCAGGAATTACAAGCGCTCCTGAATATGAAGAATTTTCATTTAGAAGTCTTGTTCATGGAAAACCAAATATTAACTTAGAGGATCAAATTGATCGAAGATTAATACGTTTTATGGGAGACGGAGCTGCTTTCAATTATATAGCTATGAAAGATGCTATAAAGGATTCAGGACTTGTTGATAAAGATGTTTCAAATGAAATGACAGGTATAATTGCAGGTTCTGGAGGCCCCTCTACCCAAAATCTTTTTCAATCATCTCAAATTGGGAAAGAAAAGGGATCAAAAAAAGTTGGCCCCTTCATGGTTCCAAGAAGTATGTCTAGTACTAACTCGGCTACTTTAGCGACACCATTTAAAATTAAAGGAGTAAACTATTCTATAACATCTGCATGTTCAACTAGCTCACATTGTATAGGCAATGCATATGAATTAATTCAAATGGGAAAACAAAATATAATTTTTGCTGGGGGTGGTGAAGAATTACATTGGACTTTATCAATATTATTTGATGCAATGGGTGCTTTATCATCAAAATATAACGAAACCCCGAGTACTGCTTCAAGAGCTTATGATTCAAATAGGGACGGATTTGTTATCGCTGGTGGTGGAGGAACATTAGTACTTGAAGAGTTAGAACATGCAAAAGCGCGAGGTGCAAAAATTTATGCTGAAATCACAGGTTACGGAGCAACTTCAGATGGATTTGATATGGTTCAACCCTCAGGTGAAGGAGCTGAAAGATGTATGTTACAAGCTTTAAAAAACATAAAAGGTAAAATTGATTATATAAATTCACATGGAACAAGTACTCCAATTGGAGATATAAAAGAGTTAGAAGCAATAAAAAATGTTTTCAAAGATAACATGCCTAAAATTAGCTCTACAAAATCACTTACTGGACATTCACTTGGTGCCACTGGAGTACATGAAGCAATTTATTGTTTATTAATGATGAATAATGATTTTATTAGTGGATCAGCTAATATTTATGAAATAGATGAAAAAGCCAAGAATTTTAATATACTTTTTGAATCTCAAGAAACTAAGGAAATAAATAGTGTTATGTCAAATAGCTTTGGTTTTGGCGGCACTAATGCAACTTTAATTTTTTCAAAATACAATGCTTAAAAATAAAAAAGGTATAGTTTTTGGTATAGCAAATGATCATTCAATTGCTTGGGGAATTGCAAAAAAATTAAATGAAAATGGAGCAGAATTAGCTATAACATATCAAAGTGAAAGTCTTTTAAAAAGAGTAGAACCTCTAGCAAAAAAATTAAATTCAAATTTATTATTAGAATGTGATTTTAATAAAGAAGGTTCATTAGAAAATACAATTAAGCAAATAACTTCCAAATGGGATAATATTGATTTTATTATTCATGCTGTAGCTTTTTCGGACAAAAATGAATTGAATGGAAGATATATTGAAACAACAAAACAAAACTTTATCAACAGTTTAAATGTATCTTGTTACTCTTTTACAAAAATAGCAAAATTAGCTCAACCCTTTATGAAATCTGGTGGGAGTTTAATTACACTTAGTTTTTATGGCTCTTCAAAAGTAATGCCAAATTATAATGTAATGGGTGTAGCTAAGGCTGCCCTTGAAACAAGCGTAAAATACCTTAGTGTAGACTTAGGATCACAAGATATTAGGGTAAATGCAATTTCTGCAGGTCCAATGCGCACAATTGCTGGTGCAGCTATTGCTAATGCAAGAGATGTTTATAAGTTTACTGAAGTAAATTCTTCTTTAAAAAGAAATGTTTTATTGGAAGAGTTAGGTAATTCAGCACTTTATCTAGTGAGTGATTTATCTTCAGCAGTTACAGGAGAAATACATTATGTTGACTGTGGTTTTAATATTGTTGGAATGCCTAAGATAAAATAGTTAAATTTTTAAAAGTTCTGTTGGATCATCACTAAAAATAGTTTTTATTCCTATGTTCCATAAATTTATAGCCTCTGTAACATTAATATTTTTTTCTGAATAAACACTTATAAATATTTTATTTTTAGAAAAAACATCAATAACATCTTTAGTAATATTTTTAATATTAGTACCACAAAGAAAAAAATTAAATTTTAAACATATATCAATTACATCTTGAATTTTAAATTTTTCAAAATCATTAACTAAAAAACTGCAGCTACAATTTGGCAATTTTTTTTTTACTAAAATACAAGAATCTAAATCAAAACTAGAATAATAAACTTCAACATCAGAAAAATCTTCCATAACCTGTAAAATTTTTTCAACATTAATTTTTTCAAATCCATTATTTGGTTTTAATTCAATATTAAGAGATTTTTTTTTATTTTTTACTAACTCCAATACTTCTTTGAGTGTAGGTGGATATATTTTTGTTGGCTTATTATAAAAAAAAATTCCTGCATCTAATTTTTTAATATCTAAATAATTTTTATGATTAGCTAAACCTTTTCCATTAGTGGTTCTGTTGAATGTATCATCATGAAGTAAAAAAGGAATACAATCCTTACTTACTTTTACATCAATCTCTACCCAATTTAACCCCAAATCAAATGCATTTAATATTGAGTCTAAGGTATTTTCTGGCGCTAGATCTTTTACACCTCTGTGTCCAACAATATTGTTTAGATTTTTCCAATTATTCTGATTCAACTTCTTTAATTGAAAGTTTAACTTTCCCTCTAGAGTCAATATCTAAAACCTTTACCTTAACAACATCTCCTTCATTTACTACATCACTAACTTTTTCAACTCTTTCGTTTTTGAGTTGACTTATATGAACCAAACCATCTCTTGAGCCCATAAAGTTAACAAATGCACCAAAATCCATTAATTTTACAACCTTTCCCTCATATGTTTTACCTATTTCAGGTTCTTCAACAATTCCATTAATCCAATCAATAGCCGCTTGACCTGACTCAGAGTTTACAGCAGCAATACTTACTAGACCATTGTCATCTATCTCTATTTTTGCTCCAGTTTTTTCAGTGATCTCTCTAATTACTGCTCCACCTTTTCCTATTACTTCCCTGATCTTATCTTTGTGTACTTGTATAGTAGTAATTGTTGGAGCATAATTTGATATTGATTCTTTTGGTTTGGAAATTGCTTTTGCCATTTCTTCTAAAATATGAAGTCTACCTTCTTTGGCTTGAGATAAAGCTTCTTTCATAATTTGTGATGTTATACTTGTGATTTTAATATCCATTTGCAGTGAAGTAATGCCATCTTTAGTACCTGCTACTTTAAAATCCATATCCCCTAAATGATCTTCATCACCTAATATATCAGAAAGTACGACATATTTATCTCCATCTTTAATTAATCCCATTGCTATTCCTGCTATTGGTTTTTCTAGAGGAACTCCAGCATCCATTAATGACATAGATGTACCACAGACAGTTGCCATAGAACTGGATCCATTTGATTCAGTGATTTCTGAAACAACTCTATATGTGTATGGAAACTGTTCGGGTGATGGTAACATAGGGTGAATAGCTCTCCAAGCAAGTTTTCCATGACCAATTTCTCTTCTACTAGTTGATCCCGCTCTACCAACTTCACCAACAGAATATTGAGGAAAATTATAATGCAACATAAAATTTTCTTTATATTCGCCTTCAATGGCATCAATCCGCTGTTCATCTGAACCTGTTCCTAAGGTTGTAACTACTAATGCTTGAGTTTCTCCCCTAGTAAATAAAGCAGATCCATGAGTTCTTTCGAGGATACTCGTTTCACAAATAATTGGTCTAACAGTTTTTGTATCTCTTCCATCTATTCGATTTCCTGTATTTAATAGTTCTCCTCTAACTATATCTTTCTCAATAGATTTAACTGCATCTGCAACAACAACTGAAGATAAATTTTCTGAAACGAATTTCTCTTCGATTTCAGAACGTAAAACATTGAGTTTTTCAGATCTATTTTGTTTTTCTTGAATATTATAAGCTTTCTTGAATTCTTCTTTATAATCTTTACCAATATTCTCAGGCAACTTACTTATTTCTTCATCTTTTTCTGGAAGTAGCCAAGGATCTTTTGCTGCTTGCTTAGCTAAAGATATAATAGCATCTATCACTGGTTTATATGACTCTTGACCAAATACAACAGCTTCTAACATTTTTTCTTCAGATAGTTGATGAGCCTCTGATTCAACCATTAATACTCCTTTGCTTGTTCCAGCAACCACTAAATCTAAACTAGAACTTTTAATTTGTTCAATAGTTGGATTTAAAACAAATTCATTATCTATTAAGCCTATTTTAGCTGCTCCTAATGGACCTATGAAAGGAAGTCCAGATAGTGTTAATGCAGCACTTGAAGCAATCAAAGCCACTATATCAGAGTCATTTGATAAATCGTGCGATAACACTGTACATGTTATTTGAGTTTCGTTTTTGAAATCTTTATGAAATAAAGGTCTAATTGGTCTATCAATTAATCTACATATTAAAGTTTCTTTTTCTGTTGGTCTCGCTTCTCTTTTAAAAAAGCCTCCAGGTATTTTCCCAACTGAATAAAATTTTTCCTGATAATTCACAGTTAAAGGGAAAAAATCGATATCAGGTTTTGCTTGTTTTGCAGCTACAACATTCGTCATAACTGTTGTTCCCCCGTATGTAACAATTACTGAAGCATCAGCTTGTCTTGCTATTTTTCCTGTCTCTATTTTTAAATTTTTTCCTGCCCATTCTAATTCTATTTTTTTAACATCAAACATTCTTTTCTCTTTTCTATTTATTTTTCTAACCTCTTATATTAAGTTCTTTAATTAATTCTTTATACCTTTTGTTATCTTTTCGTGAAACATAGCTTAACAATTTTTTTCTATTATTTACTAAAGCCACTAAACCTCTTTTAGAATGATTATCATGCTTATGAGTTTTAAAATGTTCTATTAAATTGTTAATTCTTTCACTGATAATTGCAATCTGCACTTCCGCAGAACCAGTATCATTTTCAGTTAATGAAAACTTGTTAATTAATTCTTTTTTTGTTTCTTTTTTTATCGACATCATTGCTCCTATATTAAGATTTTATTTGGTTTAAACAAATCTCCATTTAATTTGCCAAAAGAAATGATATTTCCTTTCTTTGATAAAAAAACCGTATTTTTTTTATCCAAATTTAAAGGTGGTTTAATCAATTTTTTTTTATCTATTCTAATTGACTTACCAAAAGCAAGATCTTCAAAATCTTTCTTTTCTTCAATCTCGTAAGCCAAGATGTCGTCCAGCATTGACATTGAAGAATGGATACAATTAAATTCGAAGTCCGTTTGTCCTATTTTTAACAACTCGTCCAGTAAAATTGCAGTTTTATTGGAAAAAAAACCCACTTTTGTTCTATTAAGATAGGTTATATGACCAAAAGTACCTAAAGACTGAGCTAAATCTCTAGCTAGACTTCGTACGTAGAACCCTTTCCCACATTCGATTTTAAACGTAGTATGACTTTCAGATGATTTTTTTAAAATTTTTATACTTTTTAAAAAAACTTTTTTTGACTTAAGATCGAATTTTTTTTTACTTCTTAAAAGTTTATATGCTCTTTCCCCATTAAATTTGACTGCTGAAGCATTTGGCGGAACCTGTTCAATAAAACCTAAAAAATTTTTGAACGATTGTTTTATCTCAATATCATTAGGAACTTTACTAGATTTATTTATAATGTTACCTTCAATATCATCAGTGCTTGTTTGCTCTCCCCATTTAATAGTAAATATATAATTTTTTAAATTAAAATTAACAAAAGGTATTAGCTTAGTTGTTTTGCCCAAAGCTATTGGGAGAACGCCTTCAGCTAAAGGATCTAAAGTTCCTGCATGACCTATTTTTGGAATATTAAATTTATTTTTAATTTTTTTTAAAGCCAAGAAAGAACTAATATTTTTTGGTTTATATAAATTTAACCAACCTTGGTCTTTTTTATTCATTTAAATCTCTTGAAACTTTTTTATTTAAAAGAAGTTTTTTTATTTTTTCAGCTTCATCAAAAGTATCATCTATAAAAAAATTTATTTTTGGAGTAAATTTAGATTGTAATTTAGCTTCTGATAAATATTTTTGGAAAATATATTTTTTTTTATTCATATTATCTAAAATAAAATCCTTATCTTTTCCTCCTAATGGCATAAGATAAACATTTGCAAATCTTAGATCTTTACTCATTTTTACAAAAGATATAGTAACTGAAGAAATTTCAAAATTGGGATTATAAAAATCTTCTCTAAGTAAACACTCACTAATAAGAGACCTTATTAATTCACTATATCTTATCTGTCTTTGTGAAGACATTTGGATATTCATTTTTTTTTATAGTTCTCTATTTGTTTTTATTTCTTCAAAAGTTTCTAAAATATCACCTATTTTTATATCGGAATAATTTTCTAACATTACCCCACATTCAAAACCATTTTTAACTTCACTGACTTCTTCTTTAAATCTTTTTAAACTTGAAATTAAGCCTGTATGAATTACAACATTGTCACGAATTAATCTTATCTTTGATTTTCTACTAATTACACCTTCTTTAACCATACATCCTGCAATATTTCCAATTTTTGATATACTAAATACTTCCCTTATTTCTACATTTCCTGTTATTTTTTCAGAAATATCAGGTTTTAATAACCCAGATAATAAATTTTTAATATCGTCTATTAGTTCATATATTATCGAATAATATTTCATATCGACGCCATCTCTTTTTGCAGCATCCCTTGCATGTGGCAAAGCTCTAACGTTGAAACCAACAATAAAGCCCTTGCCTGAGTTAGCCAAAGCTACATCACTCTCAGTTATTGCTCCAACACCTTTATGAATAACAGTTACTTTTACTTCTTCTGTTGACAATTGTATTACTGAATTTTCAATCGCTTCAGCTGAACCTTGAACATCGGCCTTAATTATAATAGGCAAAGCAGTTATTTTTCCTTCATTAATTTCTTGAAACATTTCTTCAACATTTGTTTTTATGACTTTGTTTTTTTGAATTTGAAGTTTATTAAATCTATATTCTGCAATTTTTCTAGCTACTGCCTCTGATTCGACTACAACAAAATCATCACCTGCGAGTGGATTAGAATCAAAACCTAGAACTTCTACAGGCATTGAAGGTGTTGCTTCTTTGATAGTTTCCCCCTGATCATTTATTAAAGCCTTAACTTTTCCCCATTCTGAACCAGATACAAAAATATCACTAACTTTTAAAGTACCTTTTTGAACTAACACAGTTGCAACAGAACCTCTTCCTTTTTCAAGTTTTGATTCAATTATAGATCCTCTTGCTGATCTATTTGGATTAGCTTTTAAATTTAAAATATCAGCTTGCAAATGAATTGCTTCTTCTAATTTATCTAGATTTGTCTTTTTAGTTGCTGATACTTCGACATCTAAAACTTCTCCACTCAATTTTTCAACAATAATTTCTTGAGATAACAAATCATTTCTAACTTTATCAGGATCAGCTGCTGGTAAATCAATTTTATTTATAGCTACAATTATTGGTACTTTTGCAGCCTTTGCATGTGCAATAGACTCAACAGTTTGTGGTTTTAAACTATCATCTGCAGCAACTACTAATATAATTATATCAGTAGTTTTTGCTCCCCTTGCTCTCATATTAGAAAAAGCAGCATGGCCAGGAGTATCAATAAAAGTTATTTTTTTTTCATTATTGTTTATTTGATATGCTCCAATATGTTGAGTAATACCACCAGATTCTCCACTAACAACATTAGAACTTCTAAATGCATCTAGAATACTAGTTTTGCCATGATCTACATGACCCATAATAGTTACAACTGGGGCGCGAGTCTTTAGAGAATCCTCTGAATCTTGATAATCTTCAATTTCTTTTAATATATCATCTTCTTTAACTCTAGTTGCTTTATGTCCTAATTCTTGAACTACCAATTCAGCAGTGTCTGCTTCTAGTGATTGGGTTGCATTTGCCATAACTCCTATCTTCATAAGTGTTTTAACAACATCCGCTGTTTTTTCAGCCATTCTGTTAGCAAGATCTTGAACTGTTATTATTTCAGGTATTGATACTTCTCTAGATATTTTTACTTCATCATCTTTATCTTGAGATTGTAATTTTTCTTTTTCTCTAGCTCGCTTCAATTTAGCTAAACTTGGAAATCTATCGTATTCCTGTTCTTCCTGTTCTAATATTTTTTTTGCGTCAGTTTTACTAAAATCATCTTGATTTGGTTTTAATGTTGATTTTTTAGGTTGATTTTTTTTAATTTCTGAAGTTTTTTTATTTTTATTCTCAAAAGATTTGTTTTTATTTAATGGACTGAAATTGGTTCCTGCTTGCGGAGTTGGAGATCTAAAAGAAGAAGATCCTCTAAAATTTGATTTAGCAGTTGAAGAACTTTTTTGTTGGTTATTTTTATTCCTAAAAACTATTTGAATAGTTTTTTTATTACCTTGTGATCTTGAATTTTCTCCTGCAGGTCCTAAATTTTTTCTAATTTGTAATCTTCCTGAAGAAGAAAGCTTCAAAGGTTTTTTTTTATTATCTTTTTTGTTATCCAATTTTAGTCCTTAAAATTATTTATCTTCAACAAACCATTT
The DNA here is from genome assembly GCA_902561355.1 of uncultured Alphaproteobacteria bacterium. Lineage (GTDB taxonomy): Bacteria > Pseudomonadota > Alphaproteobacteria > HIMB59 > CACPNW01. The sequence continues at coordinate 24,967 of CACEPG010000003.1, read as the reverse complement.
TTCTCTAGCCTGCATAATCATTTCATTTACCAATTTTTCATCAAGATCTAGTTTTTTAAATATACCTTCTTCTTTATCTATTAACTCAAAAGAAGCTAGTTCAGCAAAATCATTTAAAGTTAAAATATTTTCTTTGGCTAAAAGTGCTAACATTTGTATTGTCATACCTTTAAGATTTTTTAAATCCTCATCTAAAATATTTTCATCAACTATTTTTTGATTTTGTTCATTTAAATCTTTCATATAATTTTTTGATCTTGAAAGAATTTCAGTAGCTAAATCATTATCAAAACCCTCTATTTTTTCAATGTTTTCAAGAGTTTCTGATGCTATAGAATCAACTGAGACATAACCTTCTGTTACTAATAATTGAGCAATTACATCTTCAACATCTAAAACCTCAGTTAATAATGAGCTTTTTTCTTTGAATTCAACTTGTCTTCTTTCTGATTCTTCTTCTTCAGTTAAAATATCTATTTCTAAATTTGTTAAATTAGACGCTAATTTAACATTTTGTCCTTTTCGACCTATTGCAAGGCTAAGCTGTTCATCAGGAATCACAACTTCTACTTTATTTTTTTCTTCATATAAAAAAATTTTACTTACTTCAGCTGGCGCTAAAGCATTAGCAAGAAAAGTAGCTTGATTATCAGACCATGTTACAATATCAATTTTTTCTCCTTGAAGTTCATTAACTACTGCTTGAACCCTAGAACCTCTCATTCCAACACAGGCTCCAACCGGATCTATAGTTGAGTCCTCAGTATAAACACTTATTTTTGCTCTAGAGCCAGGATCTCTTGCAACACTTTTTACTTCTATTACTCCTTCAAAAATTTCAGGTACTTCTTGATAAAATAATTTTGCTAAAAATTGTGGGTGACTTCTTGATAAAAATACTTGGTAACCTTTAACATCATTTTTTACTTCATAAATATAAGCTCGAACTCTGTCACCATTTTTAAATGTTTCTCTAGGAATTAATTCTTCTCTTTTTATAATTGCTTCACTTTTTCCTAAATCAACAATTAAATTACCAAACTCAACACGCTTCACTATTCCTATTGCAATCTCTCCTATTTTATCTTTATATTCATTATATTGCTTTGATTTATCTGCTTCTCTTACTTTTTGAATTATTACACCTTTAGCATTTTGAGCTGCCACTCTTCCTAGTTCAATAGGAGGAAGTTCTTTAACAATAAATTCTCCTATTTTAATATCTGGATTAATTTTTTTTGCTTCATTTAATAATATTTGCTTTGCTTGCTCTTCTTCTGAAAGGGTCTCTACAACCTCAAGATAAGAACTCAAGTTAATGTCTCCAGTAGATCTATTTATATTTACACGTATGTCTCTTTCAAGACCGTATTTTACTCTTGCAGATTTTTCTAAAGCTTGTTCCATTGCCTCAAATACAGAATTTTCATCAATGTTTTTTTCTTGTGCTACATTATTAGCAACTTGAAGCATATCTTCTCTAATTACTTTAATTTTTTGTTTTGCCATAAATTTTACCAAAAAAAAGGCGGGAAATCCCACCTTTGAAATTATCCAAATTTTAAAGGTCTATATTAAAAATCTAAGAAAAACTCAAGCTTATAATTTTCTCAATTTTATAAAAAAAGGATTAGAGCCCTTTTTTATAGCTTTTTTGAAGTACTTAGTTTGAACAAAAGATGCATTTTTATAATCCCAGTCGATTTTTTTTTGATTTTCCCAAATAAACTGATTTTTTATTTTAAAAATTAGAAATAATATTTCTTTTAAATATGATTTAGAATCAGTAGCAATATATATATATGCATTCTTTTTCAAAAAATTATAAATTTTTTCAAAAAACAGCTTATTAATTAATCTTCTCTTAAAATGTTTTTTTTTTGGCCAAGGATCTGGGAAAAGAATCCATACCGAGTTAAAATACAAATTTTGATCTAATTTATCTAAAAATTCATGAACATTGCCATTATGAATATACAAATTATTCATATTTTGTTCCTGAGCCATTTTAGCAAGTTTAAAATTACCATCAAAAAAATTATCACAAGCAATAACTATTGAATCTTTAGACTGGTTAGCTAAAAGAATAGAGTTTTCACCATAACCTGAGCCAATGTCTAAAATATTATTTTTATTTATTTTAAGATTTTGAATTGAAAATTTGTCAATAAAATTTTTGCTTTTATTATAATCTATATTTTTTTTGCTTCTCAATCTTGATCTTCCATACAATCTATAAATAAAATCTTTACTTTGCATTTTTTTTATTAAAAATTAGAAAAATTTGTAAAAAGAAAAATATTAATAAAATAAAATTAAAATATTTATGAAATTTAACATAATTAGTATTATTTTTGATACTTAAATTACCTTTTATCTTTTGCATTTGATTCAAATTTGTGGATTGTAATAAGTTACCTTTATTATCAATAATTGCTGTAATTCCATTGTTTGAAACTCTAATAAGCATTTTATTAAATTCAGCAGCTTTAATCTTTGATAAATAAAAATGTTGATATGGTCCAATTTTTTGTCCAAACCAACTATCGTTTGTTATATTAATTAAAATATCAGCATTATAATTTGTAGTATCTATAAGTTTCCAGAAAAAAATTATTTCATAACAAATTATTGGTATGAAACTAATTTTATCATTTAAATCTAAAATTCTATTTTGAGAACCTGATGAGAAATCTTGTGACCCAGAAATTGCTTCCATAAAACTTAGGTGTTTTCTTAATGGTAGAAATTCACCAAAAGGAACAAGTATTTTTTTATCAAAAAAATTAGTTTTATTTTTATCTAATACCAGCAAAGAATTAAAGTACTTCCCTTCTTCATGTCTTGTCGCTCCGATAACAAGTTTTTGATTATATTTTAAAAATGAATTAAGCCCTAAATCATTAAGATTTCTAACTAAATACGGGTAATTGTTTTCAGAAAAGATTAAAACCTCTGAATTTGATTGTCTGATATTTTTAATTATAGATTGATAAATTTTTTCTGAATCATTAGAATTTAATTTTTTTATTTCATTGTTCATTTGAAACAATTCGAAAGATAAATTTTTTTCATAATTTTTATTATTATAAGAAAAATAGTTAATTAAGAGTACAAACAAAGATATAGAAAAAATAAATATAAAAATAATTATTTTTGAATAAAGTTTTATTTTTTTTCTATAAATAAATAATGAAGGTAACATAAAAAAAGAAATAACTATAAAACTTGTAAAATGTGTTCCAAAATATTTAATTAAAAGTAGTCCTAAAAAATTATTTGATACAATTAATGAAAAGATTGTCCATGGAAAACTATAAAACAAGTTTGAGACTAAGATTTCAAAAAATACAAAAATTATAGGAATAAAAATTATTGATGATAAATAATCTCTTATATATTTAAAAAAAATAAAATAAAATCCTAAAATTACTGACAAAAATAAAGGAAATAAAAAAGAAAATAAAAAATAAGGTTTTGTTTCTTCATAAACTAAAAAAGGGTTAATCAACCATATAAATAAAAAATTAAAAAAACCTAAACCAAATAAAAATCCATATATAAAAAAATTCTTTTTATCTTTATTTTTTTTTATTTTATTTAATTGAATATTAAGATATGGAAATATGATTAAACCTAATGGCAACATCATATATGGGGGAAACAAAAAAGCTGTTAAAATACCTAAAAATAAAAACTTAATTAAAATCAATTATCTAATTTTCTAATTTGAACTATTAATATTTTTCTTTCATTAGCTTTAATAATTTTTAAATTAATCAGATTATCAATTTTAAAAGATTCATCGTTTTTAGGTATTCTATTTATTTTTGCAAATACTAATCCACCCACTGTATCTATCTCTTCTTCATCAGCGATATCTAAGCTAATATTAAAATATTTCTCAAGTTCATCAATTTTATAAGATGCATCAACCTCTAGTAAATTTTTTTCTTTTTTAAATATTAACTCATCGATATCTTCTGCATCATGCTCATCTTCAATTTCTCCAACAATCTCCTCTACTAAATCTTCAATTGTTACTAATCCATCAACACCACCAACCCCATCTACAACAAGACTCATATGAATCCTTGATGATCGCATTCTTTTCAAAAGATCTAATATAGGAGATTTTGGAGCTACATATAATACGTCTCTCAATATTAAATTAATATCAAAATTATTTTTATTAAGATTTATGAAATCTTTTATGTGAAAAAATCCAACAATATTATCAAGATTGTTTTTATAAACAGGAAATCTAGAATGTCCTTCACTTTTTATCAGATCCAAAATTTCTGAATAAGATTTTTTTTTATCAACAGATATAATTTCACCTCTAGGTACCATAATATCATCAACACTTTTTTTACTTAATTGAAGAATATTTTTAATTAAATTTTTTTCATTATTATCATCAAAATCTTCATAACTATTTTTTTCTTTTTCATCAGTAGCTATAAATTTTAAAATTTCTTCTTTAGAAGAATTATTAGATAGCAGTTTTTTAATTAACCAATTTTTCCAACTGCTTGATTTGTCATTATTGGAATTTTTCATCAAATTAATAAGGTTTATTTATACCTAGTTTTTTTAAAATTCTAATTTCTAAATTTTTCATTATTTCAAAATCCTTAGTTTTATTATGTCTAAAACCATTAATATGTAAACAACTATGAACAAAAATATGGGTAAAATGATCATAGAAATTTATCTTATTTCTCTTAGAGTCCTTAAGTAAAGTTTCAGCAGAAAAAAAAATATCACAAAAAGCATCCTTACCCAAATGTTTATTTTTAACTTTTGAAACAAAAGTCAAAACATCAGTTGGTTTTTTTTTATTATTATATTTAAAATTTAATTTTTTTATTTCTTTATCATTGGTTAGTACAAGATTTAAAAAATAGTTATAGTTTTTTTTAAAATTTAAATCTTTTTGCTTAATAGTTTTATTATATATTTTTTTAATTTTACTAATTCTACGAGGCCAGTGATTTGAATTACAATAATATCGGCTTACAATCATTTATTTATTATTTTTCATAAGCTTTAATTATATTTCTAACTAAATCGTGCCTGACTACATCTTCTTCTTTTAAATTTATAAAACCAACATCATCTAAAGTTTTTAATCTAGAGGATGCATCTATTAGACCAGATTCATTTTTTGAAATAAGATCAATTTGTGTTTTATCTCCAACTACAACCATTTGACTATTGCGTCCTAATCTAGTTAAAAACATTTTCATTTGAATTTTGGTTGTATTTTGAGCTTCATCAAGAATAACAAAACAATCTTCAAGGGTTCTTCCTCTCATAAAAGCTATTGGTGCGATTTCAATAATGTTGTTGTTAATTTTTTTTTCAACTTGATCATATGGTAACATTTCATACAAAGCATCATATATAGGCCTTAAAAAAGGATCTACTTTTTCTTTAAGATCTCCAGGTAAAAATCCGAGCTTTTCGCCCGCCTCAACTGCAGGTCTTGACAAGATAATTTTTTTAACTTTTCCTTCTTGCAGGGATGTTACTGCTTTTGCTACAGCAATAAATGTTTTACCCGTTCCTGCAGGTCCAACAGCAAAAACTATATCTTTATTATTTAATAGTTCAAAATATAATTTTTGATTTTTAGAACGTGGTATAATTTTTCTTTTTTTTGTTTGAAAAAAAAGATCAATTTTCTTATCATCATTTATTTCAAGACTTATCATACTTTTTGTTTCTTTAATTTTATCTTCATCAATTTCAATTCCTTTTTTAGCTTCTTTAAATAAACTTACTAATTCTTTTTTTGTTTCATTTATTGATTTTTTTGATCCAACAATTTTAACTTTATTTCCTCTATACTGTATCTTTACATTATTTATTTTTTCTAAAGTTTGTATATTTTTATCATTTACACCAAAGAGACTAGTTAAAATATTATTATCATTAAATTCTATATTAAGTGAGTGAATTGCTTGATTCATAATTGACATTCTAGTGCAAAATCTGTTGATCTAGAAACTTTCACTTTAATTATTTTATTAATCAAATTATTAGAATGTGAAATGAATGCGCTTTGATTATAAATTGTTCTTCCAACATATTGATTTTCATGCCTTCCTGTTTTTTCAAAAAGAATTTCCATTTCATGATCCACAAATGACTTATTAAACTTTACTTGTTGTTGCTTAAGCAATGACTGCAAAGCTGACAATCTTGCTTTTTTTGTAGTAATATCAATATTATCTTTTTTCTGAGAAGGAGTTCCTGGTCGAGGACTATACATAAATGAATAAGCTATTACAAATTTGATTTTTTCTACAAAACGCATTGTATTTTCAAAATCTTCATCAGTTTCACCAGGAAAACCTACTATAAAGTCAGAGGAAAGAGCAATGTCTGATCTTGATGCTTTTATTTTATTAATTACATCAATATATTCATCAACTGTATGTTTTCTATTCATCAATTTTAAAATTTTATCTGATCCCGATTGAATTGGTAAATGCAAAAAAGGCATTAATTTTGGATTTTGACCATGTATGGCAATAAGTGTGTCTGACATATCTATAGGATGAGATGTCATATATCTAATTCTTTTAATTTGATCAATTTCACTTATTTTATTAATTAAGTATGCTAGATCTTTAGTTTTCCCATCATTCCCTTTGCCATGATAAGCATTTACATTTTGACCTAATAAAATAATTTCCTTTATTTTATTAGATGAATAATTTTTAATTTCATTTAATACATCTTCTACTGGTCTAGAAAATTCAGCACCTCTAGTGTAAGGCACTACACAAAATGAACAAAATTTATCACAACCTTCTTGTATGGATACAAACTCTGAAACATTATTTGATGATTTAAATAAAAGATTCTTAAATTTTTCGTTTTGCAAAAATTCATCATTAATTTTTGTTGATGAATGATCAATCATATCAGGAAGTTTATGATATGATTGCGGTCCCACTACAAAATCTACAAAAGGTGATCTTTTTTGTATTTCTTCACCTTCTGCTTGAGCCACGCATCCAGCAACAACTAATTTAAAATTTTTATCAGTTTTTTTTTCTTTTATTTTTTTTATTCTACCTATATCTGAATAAACCTTTTCAGCAGCTTTTTCTCTTATATGACAGGTATTTAATACAGCTAAATTAGCATCTTCTATTTTATTTACAATTTTATAACCTTTATTTTCAAAAAGATCTTTTATTCTATTCGAATCATACACATTCATTTGGCAGCCATATGATTTTATAAAAATATTTTTGTTTTCTTTTAAATTATCATTCATAATAATTTTGCATAACAGAGAGAATCAATTTTTTTATTTTTGATTAAATAATAATTTTTTCGAATATTTATCAAGTTATATTTATTTTTTTTATAAAGATATATTGCATTATTATTATTTTTTGAGACTTCAAGATAAATTTTTTTTAAGTTTAAGTTTTTTTTTTGTTTTTCTATATATTTTAATAGTTTTGAGGCAAAACCTTCTCTTCGTTCAGATTTTTTAACATATAATACTAATATCTCATATTCTGCATCTTTTTCAATACTAATTAAATCACCAAGCATAAATGATATTAAATTATTATCTTTATAAATCCCTAAGGAGTAATCAATGCTTTTACTAAATTGGGATGTAATTTGTTTTTTACTCCATCCGATAAATTTTAAATCAATAAAATTGTCTTTTTCATTGTGAACTAAATTTAGACAAGATTTCAAATCTATTTGTTTTAATTTTTTAATTTTTATCAATTCAATAATTTGTTATTAGATATGTAAATAGGTTTAATTAAATTTTTATTACTAAAATTTATTTTATTTAAGTTTTTTACAACAAGGCTATTTAAATTAAATTTTTCATATTTAATATTATTTAAATGATTTTTTAGAGGTTTTTCGTTGAAATATATTTTTTTAACTTCTTTTGGTAAATTGGCATATTCATTATCTATTTTATAATGAGTAAAAATATTTTTGTTATTTTGTAATGAAATGAAATTTTGAGAATTAGCAGAATTTATATAAACTAATTCATTAATTTTGTTATTATCAGATATAAGTAATTTACTTATTATTTCAGAAGAAACTGATGCTGTTTTAATATCTTTAGAATATTGCAAACCAGCTATAAACGCTGCTCCTACACGCAGTGAAGTATAAGAACCAGGCCCAGTTGTAATAATTAAACCTTTAAGATTTTTTTGAAGCTTAAAAGACTTATTCATTTCCAAGTATTTGGGTATTATATTATCACTCAGTTTTTCATCTACAGAATGTATAATTTTGGTTGAGAATATGATTTTATTGTCCTCAATAATTGAAAATTCTGGTATTGAAGAAACTACATCTAAATAGAGGAGCATGTGAACAAAATAATTAAAGCTTTTTCCATAAAAATTTTTTTTATATATTTGATATTTTTAACTATATCACCTTCTCAAGCAAGCAATATTAAAAATTCTGCTGTTGTATTTATGTATCACAAATTTGGTGTTTCAAAATACCCATCTACAAATGTTTCAATTGATCAGCTTGATGCTCATATAAATGAATTTACTAAAGAAAAATATGCCCTACGCCCACTTGAGTTTATTGTAGATACTATAATAAATGATGGTCAACTTCCAAAGAATACTATTGGGATTAGTATTGATGATGCAGATAAATCTTTTTTCATTAATGCTTGGCCAAAATTTAAAAAAAATAACATCCCTGTCACGCTTTTTGTTAATACTTCAACAATAGCAAATAATAATAAAAGTTATTTAAACTGGGATCAAATAAGAGTTTTAAAAAAAGAGGGTGTAAATATTGGTGCACATTCACATAATCATTACCATATGTCTGATTTAAATATTGATGAAGTAAAAAAAGAAATAGAATTTTCTAATCAGATTTTTTTAAGAGAGCTTGGAGAAATTCCTACTTTGTTTGCATATCCATATGGTGAAACAAATTCTACGATTATAAATCTTCTTAAAGAATATAAATTTAAAGTTGCATTTGGGCAGCATTCAGGAGTTATAAATGAAACATCAAATTTATATTATTTACCGAGGTTTTCTCTTAATGAAAAATATGCAGAAATTTCTAGAGTTAAATTTGCTGCTAATGCTAAAGGTCTTGGTATTTATGATTTTATTCCTGAAGATCCAACTTTAAAAGAAAACCCGCCTTTTATAGGATTTTCATTAATAGATGAAAATTTGGCTAAATCATTAGATTGTTTTGTTTTTGATAGCAATGGTCAAGTTGATAAACAAATATTTAAATTTAATGAAAGAATTGAAATCAGATTAGATAGAAAATTATCTAGTGGAAGATCCCGAATAAACTGCACAGCTAAAGGTTCAGATGGTTACTGGCGTTGGTATGGTCACCAATTTTACTTATGAACTAATAAAAGTATAATTTAAAAAATCAAATTTCTGTAAGTTATTAGATTCAATAATTGCTTTTATAGTTTCAATATATTTTTCATCCAATGCATAAGTACTTAATCTATCTACCAATAAATCAATATCATTAAAATTATTTTTATCTCTCATAATTTTTCTAACATATCTGAATTCTTTATAAGCATAATGAGTATTTAGGTTTTTAAAATAAGACTGCACACTCTTATCTACAGAAGTAAAAGATTTTACTAAATGCTTGGCTCCATCCTCTCTTCTAAGTGGAACTACACCATTAGAAAAATCATAGGTATATTCCCCAAAAAGAGCATTATACTCTTTTGCAAATCTTGATGTTCCCCAACCACTTTCATTTGCAGCCTGTGCTAACACAATAGAATTGGGTATAACATCAACTAAATCTAATAACTCATCTACTAAATCTAATTTGTGTTTATTATTTGTCTTAACCTTGTAATTTTTTGCAATTTTTTTAAGAAAAATTAGATTCTTTTTACTAAGGGTTTTTTTATTACTTAAAGTTTGTCTTATTTTTTTTAAATTTTCTCTATCAAATATAATTTTTTGATTTTCGTATGAAATTATAGGCAACAATACCTCAACAAATTCTTTCTTTTTTCCAGTCAAATTTTTTGTATCAAATAAATTTTGTTCTTTCTTAAATGAAAGAGCTAGTTCATGTTTATTTTGAATTTTATTAATTATTTTTGGGTTAAGGGGTTTGTTTTTAATTTTAACCAAAATATTATTTGGTTTTATTCTATTTTTAAAATTTATAGAATTGATTTTTTTTTCTGAATACAGTCTATTAATTGTATATGAATCATAAGTAGTGCAGTAATTTAAAACTAAATCATCAAAACTTGCTTTCAGCTTATAAAGAAATTGATAATTATTAATATCTTTATCATCTTCAAATGCTGTAGAGTGAATAGATAGAATTAAAACAAATAAAAATGGAATAACATAAACTTTACGCATCAATTGGTCTCACTTCTTGAACTTCTGGAATATAATGTTTGAGCATGTTCTCTATTCCCATCTTTAATGTTGCTGTAGAACTAGGGCAACCCGAACAGGCACCTTGCATATGTAAATATACTACTCCATCTTGGAAGCTATCATAAATAATATCACCGCCATCCATTGCAACTGCAGGTCTCACTCTTGTATCTAAAAGTTCTTTAATTTGCTTTACAATATCAGAGTCATTTGAATCTTCTTTAAAAGATTCTTTGCCATCTTTCTTTTCTTTAAGATTATATATTTCTTCACCTGAATTAAAATGGTCAACAATTGCACCTAGCACTGAAGGTTTCATTGTTTGCCATTCAAAATCTTCTTTTTTTGTAATTGTTATAAAATCACTACCTAAAAAAACACCTACAACTCCCTCAACTAAAAAAAGTCTTTTAGCTAAAGGAGAAGGTGAGGCTTCATCAGAATTTTGAAAAAAAGCTGTACCATCGTTCATTACAGGTTTCCCCGGTAAAAACTTAAGTGTTTGTGGATTCGGTGTTTGTTCAGTCTGAATAAACATATTGTTCTTATATAGTGATTAATATGTCTTTCGTATGAAAAATAATAAAAAATAATTAAATTTTTGGGATATTATCTAGATAAAAAACCAATAATTTCATAGACTTGCTTTAAAACAGGTTCTGCTACTGAGATAGCTTTTTCCTTGCCTGTATTAATTATAGAATCGAGAAAATCCTTGTCATTCATCAATTTGTTAATTTCTAAAGATATCGGTGCAAGTTTTGATGATGCTAAATCTCCTAAATCTTTTTTAAATTGTGAAAAATGTTTTCCTGCATAATTTCTAATAACTGTTTCAGTATCAGCATCGCTTAAAGCCGCATATAATGTCAATAAATTTAGAGCCTCAGGTCTGCTTTTTGCTGCAACTAAATTATCTGGAAGAGGTAGTGGGTCAGTTTTTGCTTTTTTAATTTTTTGTATAATTTCGTCTTGAGTATCAGATAACATTATACGAGAATAATCTGAAGGATCTGATTTACTCATCTTTTTAGTTCCATCTCGTAAACTCATTACCCGTTTTGCCTCTCCCAAAATTAATGGTTCTGGAATTGGAAATAAATCATTCTTAAAATCGTTATTAAATTTTTGTGCGATATCTCTGGTTAACTCTAAATGTTGTTTTTGATCTTCTCCAACAGGCACATGTGTTGCAAGGTATATTAATATGTCTGCTGCCATTAATGTGGGATAAGAATATAAGCCGACAGAAACATTCTCGCTATTTTTTCCTGCTTTGTCTTTAAATTGTGTCATGCGGTTTAACCATCCCATTCTTGCAATACAGCTAAACGCCCATGCTAATTGTGAATGTTGTGGAACTTGTGATTGAACAAATAAAGTGTTCTTCTTTGAATCGATACCTGAGGCGATAAAAGCAGCTGTCACCTCACGTGTCTTTTGTGCTAAAGTTGCTGGATCTTGCCAAACTGTGATAGCATGTAAATCAACTACACAAAAAAAACATTCGTATTCATCTTGTAAAGAAACAAAATTTTTTATTGCACCTAAATAATTCCCAAGATGCAAGTCTCCAGAAGGTTGAACGCCAGATAAAATTCTTTTGTTAGGTTTGTCCATGTTATTTTTGTATATACCTTTTTAGATCCTGAATTGTGAGTACTTTTAACATAAATATCATTCCAAAATATAAAATATTACAGCAAACTATAATTAAAAAAAGATTACCTGCCTTAAATAATAAACTCAAATCTTGAATATTGGCAAATATTATTAAATTAAGAAAATAACAGCCTAAAGCCATTAAAATTACTGAGATAAGTATTTTAAAAGTATTGGTAATAAGTTGTGAATCTAAAATAAAATTTTTGTTAATACGTAATATAATAAAAAGTAATAAGGCATTTACCCAAGCACTAATTGCTGTGGCAAGTGCAATTCCCATCTCCCGCATACTACCTATCAATATAAGAGAGAGAACAATATTAATAATTACACTGATGATAGATATATAAAGAGGTGTTTTAGTATCTTCTCTAGAAAAAAAACAGGTAACCAAAATTTTAATTACAATATATGCTGGAAGACCAAGAGCAAATAGAGATAATACTTTTGCTGTATAAAAAGTATCCTCTGATAAGAATGCGCCTCGTTCAAACAATATATGAATAATAGGAGAAGATAAAATATATAAACCAGCTGCTGAAGGTAAAGCTATTAACAAACAAAATTCTAATGCTCTGTTTTGTGTTGTATTAATTTCTTGTGTATTATTATTTTTAATTGCTTTGGATAAACTGGGGAGTAAAACAATACCCATGGCAATTCCAAAAATTGCAAGAGGTAATTGATTTAAACGGTCAGCATAATAAATATGACTTATTGCGCCAATAGGTAAGAACGAAGCAATGATTGTTCCAATAACAATATTTAATTGAATGACACCTGAGCCAACAACACCAGGTAAAAATAATTTAAAAAACTTTTTAATTTTTTCATTAAATTCTGGAAAGCGAATACGGGGTCGATAAAAATTTAAGACTGCTCTATACAAATATAAAAATTGTAAAACACCACCAATCAACACTCCATAAGAAAGAGCATGACCTGCTGTTGTAACAAAAGGTGTTAAAAAAAATAACGAAAGAATAAAACTTATATTAAGAATGGCAGGAGCAAAAGCACCAGCTGCAAAACGTTGATGAACATTATTGATAGAAGTAAAGTGAGCCACTAAGGATATAAAAATGAGATAGGGAAAAATAATTTTTCCAAAATGTACAGCAAGATCAAATGCTTCATTATTTGCTGAAAAACCAGGAGCTAATAATTGTATAATATAGGGCATACCAAAAAAGAAAAAAATCGTTAACCCAACCGTAACAAAAAGTAACAATGACATTGTATTCTCAACAAAATCGGCAGCTTCATGATCATCTTTTGAATCAATAACTATTCCAGAAAAAACAGGAATTAAAGCAGCGCTATATGCGCCCTCTGCTAAAACACGACGAAAAAAATTTGGAATTCGCCAAGCTACAAAAAAGGCATCTGCTGTTACTGTTGATCCAAGAAACCGTGCAATTAATATGTCACGGACAAATCCTAAAATACGACTTAGAAAGGTATAAAAACTAACTGTAAAGAATGAGCGAAAAAAACTCTGCATAATCCAATTTTATATTGTGAAGAGTGATTTGTATAAATTTAATTTATGGCACAATTACGTATCAAAACTATATCCGGGTGAAAGCACTGTTCTTATTAAGTCCTTTTGATTGCCTACATTTAGGGATTTTCTTAAACGATATATATCCACATACTATTAAATAAAATAAGTTTTAAAAAACGAAACTATAAAAAATACCTATTTTTTCTTTTTTAGTTCCTTTTTTAACTTAGGCCAATCATCATCACTTAAAATATAACCTACACATTTTCTGGAACCACATTTACACTTATGTTCTTCAAAATCACTATCAAATGGGTAGCCATAATTATAAGTTAATTCTGTATATTTTTTTATTCTCTTAATTGAGGATATCCAAATTTCATTATTTGTTATTTCAACCTCACAATTTGGATCACAAGAATGGTTAATGAAGCGGGCATAATTCCGAGCCACACCTCCATCGATGTCATATTTTTTATTTAATTCAAAAACATAGACCATGCCGTTATTCTTATTTTTTTCTGCTTTTTTTATTTGTTTATCAGCTCTTTTGTCGCCTTCTTTTTTTGTTACCTTATCACCAATATATTGAATAACTTGTTCATTTTTTTTTATATCACTGTTTGCAAATAATCCTGAACCATGAAGTGATGATTTTTTTTTATACCATAATTTTTTCATAGGGATTTATTAGATAAATTTTTTAGTTACACAAGTGTTATTAGTTCAACTATTTAAATAAGAAAATAATTATAATAACCAATTGCAAATAGAGGTAACTGTAATCCAAAATTTGTTAATAATGCTTTATCTTTTGTAATATATCCAGCAGCTGACCAACCAATAGCACCGAGACCATGACTAAATATATTTAATGGATAATAATTTAAATTGGTCAATAAAATGCCAAACAAAATTAAACCTGTGCTTAACCATTTTAATTGATTTAATGAAATAATATTCATTTTTTCTCCCTATAATTAATTATAAAATTTTAGAATTTATATATTGCAAAAATTTGAAAAACTATGAAATTGTAAGAAAATTGTAACATTGCTTTATTTTTTCTTTAAAAGTTCTATAAGCACCCGATGTTTGGATTAAAAACTAGTTCTTTATTTGGTGATACTAAAAAGCTTGAGCGTGAAATTGATGAATTTGTCGACATTCTCTCTGAGGTAGGATTGGTATTTAAAAATATTATTCCAACCTATTTACACCATTCTGCAAACGGCCAGTTCAATGAAATGGTTGAAAAAGTTAAAGAAATGGAGAGTAAAGCAGATAAAATTACCAAAGAAGTAGAGCATACATTGTATGAGGAAACTCTTATACCTGATGCGCGAAGTGATGTTTTGAGGTTGCTGGAACATTTGGATGAATTAATTGGAATGTACCAGGGCAACTGTTATCACTTCTCAATCCAAAAACCAAATTTTCCAAAAGAGTTTCATCAAGATTTAATAGAGTTAACAGATACAGTTGTTAATTGTGTTGAATCTTTATGTTTAACGGTACGATCTTTTTTTCGTGATATTAAAACCGTACGAGATAATGGACATAAAGTTACGTTTTATGAAAAAGAATCTGATATAAAGTTTAGTGCGCTTGCAAGAAAAATTTTTGATTCAAAACTTCCTTTAGATCAAAAAATGCATCTTCGATATTTTGTTGAAAAAATCGATCGCATTTGTGATCAAGCAGAAGATATTGCTGATGAAGTTCAGATCTATGCAATTAAAAGATCCGTTTAATAACTAATGGACATTTCCATCATTATTTTTCTCTTAGGTGGATTATTTCTTGGGTGGTCTTTAGGGGCAAATGATGCCGCTAATGTTTTTGGTACAGCAGTTGGAACACGAATGGTGCGTTTTAAAACTGCTGCTATCATCTGTAGTATCTTTGTTATATTAGGCGCCATCATTAGCGGGGCGGGAACAACGGAAACATTAGGTAAACTTGGTGCCATCAATGCACTGCCTGGTGCTTTTGCCGCTTGTATTGCTGCAGGCATTTCGGTTTATCTAATGACGAAAGCAGGCTTACCTGTGTCTACAACGCAAGCAATTGTTGGCGCTATTGTTGGATGGAATTTATACACTGGATCAGCAACTAATATAAAAGTTCTCATTACAATTTTAGGCACGTGGGTATTATGTCCAGTCATTGCAGGAATAATCGCTATGGGGTTTTTTACATTTACAAAAAATTTTATTTTGAAAAGAAAGCTTCATATTCTACGACTAGATGCATATACACGAACAGCTTTGCTATTAGCAGGAGCCTTTGGTGCATACAGTTTAGGGGCAAACAATATTGCTAACGTGATGGGTGTATTTGTTCCTATATCGCC
Source organism: uncultured Alphaproteobacteria bacterium (assembly GCA_902561355.1). Lineage (GTDB taxonomy): Bacteria > Pseudomonadota > Alphaproteobacteria > HIMB59 > CACPNW01. Next base: position 9,003 of record CACEPG010000003.1, on the reverse strand, counting down.
GTTTACCGATATTTCTATTTCTAGTTTTTTTGTTTTTAGCTCAAAGGAGCAATTATTTTTACTTGGGGGATTAGCTATTGCAGTTGGTGTTTTTACCTATTCAAAAAAAGTTATGTTCACTGTGGGTAACGATTTATTAAAGATGTCACCTGTTGCCGCTTTTATTGTTGTTATCTCCCATTCTATCGTTTTATTTTTATTTGCCTCTCAAGGTATTAGTAATTTTTTGCAGTCAATTAATTTACCTTCTATTCCCTTGGTTCCCGTTTCAAGCTCACAGGCTGTTGTCGGTGCTGTTATTGGAATTGGTTTATTAAAAGGCGGTAAAGAAGTGCAGTGGTCTATAGCGGGGAGAATTACAATTGGTTGGTTTACACTGCCAATTATTGCAGCGCTAATTTCAATGTTTTTACTTTTTATTCTTCAAAATATTTTTAACTTAAGTGTTTTTATTTAATTCTATTATAATTTAAAATAAATTTTTCCTGTTCCTCTGTTTCAATTGCCCCTTTTCTTTTTTCTCTAACTATCTCTATTGCTTTTTTATTATCTTCACCAAATTCAATCAATAGAATCGCAGCGATAGTTCCTGAACGTCCTTTTCCGCCCATGCAATGAATAACTATATTTTTTCCTTCTATTAAATCATTTTTTAATAATACTTTTGTTGTTTCCCATTTTTCATTAAATTGACGATCAGGTGCTTTTAAATCTTCAATAGGCATATGCATCCATTTTAAATTTTTAGCATATATAGAACGAACAAAATTTTTTTTATCACACAGTTTTTCAAATTCTAAATCTTCAACAAGACTTAAAACAGTATTACAATCTAGATTATTAAAGTTATTTAAATCTTCTAAAAAAATGCTTTCTTTATAGGTTACTTCTGTTCCTCTTCTTCCAGGGAAACATGTAAGAAAAATTTTTCCCTTAACATCTTTAGGTTGAACAAAGTCATACGCCAATTTATCCATAACAGTATTTTGTATTAATATTATTTTGTATCAAGAATATTGTATCGCCACGCTTGAGTTTTACGCAATACTTTTTTTGTAATAATTGTATGGGTAAGTCTCACAGCAACAGAAACATAAACTATTAACATCGCCATCGCAGCAGCTTTAGCAACTTCTCCTTGCTCATCTAGATGAATAGCAGACACAGATGCAAGAGTAGTATCATAGGAATAAAGAAAGATTACCCCGGACACGGTAGTCATCGCATTAACAAATAAATAAATAGAAACATCAAAAATAGGTGGTAGACAAACAGGTAGGGTTACACGCCAAAACATTTTATAAATCGGAATTTTTAAAGACAATGAAACAGATTCAAATTCTTTATCCATTTGCTTTAAAGCAGTAATCGCTGTCAAATGAGAGACTGTATAGAAATGAACAATTGTGTTTACAACTAAGATAATCATTGTTGCATAAATAAAATTTAGAGGATTATCTTTTGCATTAAAGAAAAATATATAAGCTAATCCTAATACCAACCCTGGTACAGCCATTGGCATAAGTGCAAAAAATTGAACTGTATTTCTATATCCTTCATTAATTCTTAATTTTTCAATTAAGTAGGAGCCAACAAAAATAATAATAGTGCCAAAAATTGCTGTATAAAATGACAATTCAACTGAATTATAAAAAGAATCCCAACCAAGTCCTGCTACTTGGAAGTCATAATTTTTTAACGTAAAGTTTAAGTTATAGGGCCAATATTTAACTATTGCTCCAAATTGTGCCATCCCTATCATTAATATGATGATTAATGCTAAGGCTGAACAAAATCCAAGCATGATCATATCAACCTTAAAGTGCTTCTTCGGTTTGAAAACAACTGATCTAGCCGTGAGTAAAGAGATTTGTTTTTTTCTTGAATAACGATCAATAAAAAAAGCTATCATTGCAGGAACTAATAGTACCATAGAGATGACTGCGCCCATTTGAAAATTTTGCATCCCGACAACTTCTTTATAAATATCAGTTGCTAAAACATTATAGTTTCCTCCTATAACTTTAGGAACACCAAAGTCGGTAAACACTTGAGTAAAAATGACAAAAGCCGTACTAATGATTCCATACCTAGCTCCTGGAATAGTAATCGTAAAAAAAGCTCTGAGTTTAGATGTTTTTAAAACATCTGCCGCTTCATACAAACGCGAATCAGATAGTGATAAAGAAGTTGTTAGAATTATAAGTGCATGCGGAAAAGTCCAATACACAGAAGCCATAATTATACCAATAGGTCCGTATATAGATTTTCCTAACAACACTTCTTTTAAAACACCTTGATTACCAAACCAATATACAAGAGCTATCGCAGCAAGGATGGATGGACTTAATAAAGGTATTAAAGCTACTAATTTAAAAAAACCTTTAAAAGGCATACAAGTTCTTGTTAGGGCATAAGAAAATAAAAATGCCAAAACAACAACTATAACAGTGGAACAGATAGCGACAAATAAACTATTATAAAGTGATTGAAATAACGCTGGCTCTTGAAGATATAAATTATAGTTTGTAAGACCTATAAATTCTCCATCTTTATTTTGTAAGCTTTTAGAAATTAAAGCCCCTAGAGGTAAAACTAAAAATAATAAAAAAAGAATAATATAGGATATGAGCATAAATAACCCAACTCGATCACTTGAATCTTTACCTCTACGAATATCTGCAAATTTGAATAAACTCATATATCTAATTATGTTGAATAAATACGAGCATCTTCTTTAGAAAAATATAAATTCAATTCTTTATTAATATCTAATTCAATTTTCCTTGCAGTTGAACTCGGAACATCAACTATAATTAATTCATCTGTAAAATTCCTAACTTCAAAATACACTCGTTGAAAAGATCCTAAAAACTCAACTTCTTTAATTGTTCCTGGAATCATATTGTCATCCTGATTGCTTTGCTTAAACTGAATGTCCTCAGGTCTAATTGCTAATTGAACAGAATCATTTGCTTTAAAATTTCCTATATCGCAATTTATCTCTATTTGATTACATTTTACTTTGTTTGAACTATTAATAATCGCAGGGATAAAATTCATACTACCAATAAAAGAAGCTATAAAAGGAGAATTTGCTTTTGTATAAATTTCACTTGGTGTTCCTGATTGAATTATTTCTCCATCTTTCATTACGAAAATTCTATCCGCCATTGTTTGTGCTTCTTCTTGATCATGGGTAACCATAATAGTTGTTACACCAAGCTTTCTTTGCAAATCTCGTATTTGTTTTCTCAAAAACACTCTAACCTTTGCATCCAAAGCAGATAAAGGTTCATCTAATAACAACAATCCTGGTGACGTTGCTAAAGCTCTCGCTAAGGCTACACGTTGTTGCTCACCACCAGATAGCTGACTTGGATATTTTAATGCATGTTCAGTTAAATTAACTAAACTTAATAATTCATCTACTCTTTTTTTTATATCTGCTTTTTTCCATTTATTATTTATCAAACCATAAGATATATTTGAAAAGACAGACAGATTTGGAAATAAAGCATAAGACTGAAAGACGATTCCAAAATCTCTATTTGATGGAGGCTCATTTGATATATTAATATTTTTTTGAATAACAGATCCTGTACTTTGAGTCTCTAATCCCGCTATACATCTTAGTAAAGTTGTTTTGCCGCAACCTGAAGGGCCAAGAAAGCAAACAAATTCGCCTTCTTGTATATTGATATCAATATTTTTTATTGCTTCAAAATTTCCAAATGATTTCGATAAATCTTTAACTTCAAGATATGTGTTATTATTCTGCATAGAATCAAATAAATTTTAAGTAAATTTATCATAGTTATAGCCTCTTATACGCAAAATTATATTGAAATTTGCTAATAACTGTTAACAAATTTTTAATATATGCTTAACATGATTGTCATATTTAAAATTAATAAATGTAAAATTTTAACGGGAGGTAATTATATGTTCTTAATAAAAAAAACATTTAAAACGTTAAGTACTGTTTTAATTTTTTTATCTTTATCAACATTTAGTCAGTTATCAAATGCTGGTGAACTATTGGTTTACTCAAGTACTGATGCAGATAATTTAAAACATTACATGGATGAATTTCAAAAACAACATCCTGATATTAAAGTAAATGTTGTGCGTGAATCAACAGGTACAATGGCTGCTAAAATGATGGCAGAAAAAGATAATCCTCAAGCAGACTTTTTATTTGAAATGGCAGCTACTGTTGCTCTCAATATGGAAGCAGAAGGTATGTTTGTAGAATATACACCAAAGGGAATGGATGCGATTGATCAACGATATGTTGATAACACTGCACCTGTTACTTGGGTTGGAAACTATGGTTGGGCTGGTTGTATTTGTTGGAATAGAATAGAAGCAGAAAAACATGGTCTACCAAAACCTACAAGTTGGGCTGAGTTAACAAATCCAATTTATAAGGGTCATATATCTATGCCAAATCCTGCATCATCTGGTACAGGCTTTTTGGATGCATCTAGTTGGATTCAAATATGGGGTGAAGATAAAGCATGGGAATACATGGATGCTCTTCATGAAAATATAGGTGTGTATACTCACTCTGGCTCTAAGCCTTGTAAACAAGCTGGTTCAGGTGAATTTGCCATTGGTATTTCTTGGCCAGGTAGAGCAATTAAAGTTATCAAAGCTGGTGCACCAATTGATATGATCATTCCTGATGAAGGAATAGGTTGGGAAATGCAAGTGGTAGCAATAATGAAAGGCACAGATAATCTGGAAGATGCTAAAACATTAATGGATTGGACTTTAGGCGATGGTATGAAATTGTTTGGAGAGAGACAATCAATTATTGCTGACCCATCAAAAGTAACGAAAGATCCAGAACTGCCAGATTTTTATGATGAAGTACAAGCTAAGTTAATTAATAATGACTTTGTTTGGGCTGCTGCAAATAAAGATCGTATCGTTGCTGAATGGAAAAAAAGATATGATGGGAAAACTGAACCAAAAAGTTAACCTATTTATAATATAAAAGGTAATTAAGGGGATGTTAACATCCCCTTTTTTTTAGTTCTTTAATGACTCTTCTAAATAATGTTTAAAATGTTCTAAATTCGGAGTTTCTTTGTTCAAAATTTTAGCCTCATCATCAAATCGACGAAGTTCAACAGCTTCTTTCATAAATGGTTTTTTTATAAACTCTTCTGCCTCTTCTTTTGTAAAAGGACCTCCTTGTGCTTTCAAAGAAATTTTTGAAGCCTCAGATAAAATTTCATAATACCCCTCTTCAACTGCTGATAAATATCTTTTACAAGCAACGTGAGCTTTAATAGGTCGCGTTACTTCTTCACCATAATAAGTGGATAAATATTCTGCACCTAAATTTTCGTGATAGCCATCTTTTCCATCATGAATAGGATCCTTCCCATCATATAATAAATGACCAATATCATGCAGTAAAGCTGCGGTTATAATTTCTTTAGAAAAATTATTTTGCTCAGCTAGTTCAGCACATTGGAGGGCATGTTCTAACTGAGTGACATTTTCATTGCCATATTGAATATTGCTACCTTTATTTTCTAAAAGATTTAGAAGTTTTATTACAATATTATTTTTCATATCCCTTTATTTAGTTTAATTAAACAACATTGCAAAATAAAAATTATGACAAGTACTTCAATATATTTACTTATTTTTTTTGCTGCTTTTTTGCATGCCTTGTGGAATATTATTATTAAATCCCTTAATAATTCATTAGTCGGAGTTGCTTATAAAGTATTTTTCCAAAGTATTATTTTTACTCCAATTATATTTTTTGTCCCCTTGCCAGAAGGTATAACTTGGTTTTATTTGACTTGCTCATTCCTATTACATAGCCTGTATTTTATTCTCTTGGGCATTATGTACAATCGAGAAGATCTAACTTTTATTTATCCTGTTGCGCGCGGATGTGCACCAATTTTTGTTACAATTTTTTCTTTAATTTTTTTACAAGAAATAATTCCATTTTTTGGAATAATTGGTATTTTAATAGCAAGTCTTGCTTTAGTTTTAATTTCAGTAAGTAATTTTAATAATAAAATAAATTATAAAAAAATTGGTATTTCTATTTTTATTGCTTTTGTTATTTCTATATATGCTTTTTCTGATGGAGCTGGTGTAAGGTCTGTAGATAATAGCGCAACATTCATTGTATGGAATTTTTTTTTAGGTGGATGGATTTCTATTGGTTATGTATACCTGACTGATAAAGAATCATTATTCAAAGTAAAAATTAAAGAATTACTTTTAATATTATGTGCAACAATTATTTCTTTTAGTGCCTACGCCATAATTATTTGGTCAATGAAATATGAGCCAATAGGGCTTGTAGCTTCGATGCGAGAATCTAGCATTATATTTGCATCACTGCTAGGGTTGATATTGTTAAGAGAAAAAATAGGATATATGCGTATAATATCAGGAATATTATTTTTTATCGGGGTTGGCTTTATATTTAATGCTTAGTTTCATATAATTTGTAATTTTTTTTTAATAAAATTGTAACGAAAGTAGTTGTATAAATGCTTTTTTTGTCTTTAATGGCATAATTACTTAACTAGTAGACGGAGGAATTATGAAAAGTTTAATAACTACAATAAGTGTTGCTTTTATATTCATCTTAAGTTTAGCAAATGCTAACGCTGGTTCTTTAACTGTTTATACAGCTATTGAAGCAGAAGATTTAAAAAGATACGCTGCAACATTTAATGAAGATCATCCTGATATAGAAATTAATTGGGTTCGTGATTCTACAGGTATCATTACTGCTAAATTGTTAGCAGAAAAAAATAATCCGCAAGCTGATATTATTTGGGGATTAGCAGGAACAAGTCTTATGCTAATGAAAGGGGAAGGGATGTTTGAACCTTATTCTCCAAAAGGAATAGAAAAGCTTGATCCAAAATTCCGTGATGGAGATGAGCCTGCTTCATGGACAGGTATTGATGCTTGGGTTGCTGCTGTATGTGTAAATACAGTTGAGATGGCAAAACATGGTTTCTCAATGCCAGGCTCTTGGGAAGATTTGACCAAACCTGAGTATGAAGGACATGTAGCAATGCCAAATCCAAATTCATCAGGAACAGGTTTCTTAGATGTTTCAAGTTGGTTACAAATTTTTGGTGAAGATGGTGGTTGGGACTTTATGGATAGACTTCATAAAAATATTTCTCACTATACTCACTCAGGTTCAAAACCTTGTAAGCAAGCTGCTGCAGGAGAAGTTCCAATAGGCGTGTCTTTCGCGTTTAGAGGTGCTAGATCTAAAGCAAAAGGAGCTCCAATTGAAATTATAGTTCCAGCAGAAGGTGTTGGATGGGAAATGGAAGCTAATGCAATAATCAAAGGTACTGATAACTTAGAAGATGCTAAAACTTTAGCAGACTGGGCTATTACACAAAAAGCAATGGAAATGTATAATGAAGCTTATGCTGTTGTGGGAATGCCTGGAGTTGCTAAACCAGTTGAGCATTTTCCTCCAGGGTTGTTGGATGCAATGATCAAAAATGATTTTGAGTTTGCAGCAACAAATAGAAAAGCTATTCTTGCTGAATGGCAAAGTAGATACGATTCTAAATCAGAGCCTAAAAGCTAATACAATCTATGAGATAAAAAGCTTACAATTAATTTTGTAAGCTTTTTATTACTATAAAATTTATGGAACAATATTTATCAGTAAAAAATATTAATAAGTACTTTGGAGATTTCCAAGCACTTAAAAATGTAAGTTTTGATGTTAAAGAGGGTGAGTTTGTATGTATACTGGGTCCTTCAGGATGTGGAAAAACAACTTTATTAAGAGTAATTGCTGGATTAGAGAGTCAATCTGACGGACTAATTAATCAAAATAATAAAGATATTTCTTTACTTCCTCCAGATCAAAGAGACTTTGGAATTGTATTCCAGTCCTATGCTTTGTTTCCAAACTTAAGCGTAAAAAATAATATATCCTTTGGGTTAAAAACAAGAAAACAAAATAAAGAAACAATCAATAAAAGAGTTGATGAATTATTAAAATTAGTTGGTTTGAGTGATCATATAAATAAATTTTCTGCCCAACTATCTGGTGGTGAACAACAACGTGTTGCACTAGCAAGAGCTTTAGCACCTTCCCCAGGATTACTATTATTGGATGAACCTCTTTCAGCATTAGATGCTAAGGTAAGACAGCATTTAAGATTAGAAATAAAAAATCTTCAAAGGCAACTGGGAGTAACTACCATTATGGTTACCCATGACCAAGAAGAAGCATTAACTATGGCGGATAGAATCATACTAATGAATAATGGAGTAATTGAGCAAGAAGGATCACCTCAAGATCTTTATTCTAAACCAAAAACTGCGTTTTCTGCAAATTTTATAGGAACGACCAATTTATTTAAAGCTAAAAGAGTTTCTGACAATAGTCTCGAGATTAATGGATCAACATTAGAATGCAATGAAAATATAAAAGATGATTTATTAACAGTAACTATCAGACCTGAAGATATTAAAATTTCTCAAACTGGTAATGAAAAAAATATTTTAAAAGGCACAATTAAGGAGCTTGAGTTTTTAGGATCTAATATAAGAGGGCATATAGAAGTAAACTTCGAGTCAGAAAAAACAAATGTTATTTGTAATTTTGCTTCTGAATACATTCTAAATAATAATATTCAAAATAATTCTTCTATTAGTATTTCACTACAACCGCACGCGCTTAAAGTTGTTAAGGCATAGATTTTACTATGAAAAAAAGTAAAGATGATTATCTAACTATATTTTTTATATCAATTATAGGTATTTATATTTTTATTGCTCTTGCATTTCCAATGTATGCAATATTATCAAAAAGCGTTGAAAATAAAGATGGTATTTTTATAGGTTTTGAAAATTATCAAAGTTATTTTTCAAATCCTGCTTTAGTATATTCAATATATAACAGTTTATTTATTTCCATTATTACAATGGTTATAACAATTTCTTTAGCATTTGTTTTTGCCTATGCCC
>CACEPG010000002.1 GCA_902561355.1 uncultured Alphaproteobacteria bacterium | reverse complement strand
TGAACCAATAGGAGTTTGTGGATTAATAACCCCTTGGAATTGGCCAATAAATCAAATCACATTAAAAGTAATTCCTGCCTTAGCTACTGGATGTACAATGATTTTAAAACCTTCTGAAATTGCTCCACTTTCAGGTATGTTATTTGCAGAAATTATTGATGAAGCCGGATTTCCCCCGGGGGTATTTAATTTAGTAAATGGTGATGGCTTAGGTGTAGGGACAGTTTTATCGGGACACAAAGATATTGATATGATTTCTTTCACAGGGTCTACAAGAGCTGGAAAATTAATTACTAAAAATGCTGCTGATACAATTAAAAGAGTTTGTCTAGAATTAGGAGGAAAAGGTGGCAATATAATATTTGCTGACTCACATCCTGAGGCAGTTAGAGATGGTGTTAGAAATGTTATGAGTAATTCAGGACAATCATGTGATGCGCCTACTCGTATGCTTGTTGAAAAAACAATTTATGATAGGGCAGTAAAAGAAGCAGCTGATGAAGCTTCAAAAATCAAAGTTGATATAGCAGAAAAAAATGGAGATCATATTGGTCCAGTTGTATCAAAAAAACAATATGATAAAATTATAGATTTGATTCAAAGCGGCATTGATGAGGGAGCTACTTTATTAGCAGGTGGACCTGAGAAGCCAGAAGGATTAAAAGAAGGTTATTTTATCAAACCTACTATTTTTACAAATGTATCTAACGATATGAGAATTGCAAAAGAAGAAATCTTTGGGCCTGTTTTGTCAATTATTCCATTTGATAATGAAGAAGAGGCAGTTTCAATAGTTAATGATACAGAATATGGTTTAGGTAATTATGTTCAAACTCAAGATAAAGAAAAAGCAAAAAGAATTGCAAGAAAGTTTAGATCAGGTGGGGTTTCTATAAATGGTAATAGTGCAGACCCTGGAACACCTTTTGGAGGATATAGGCAATCCGGTAATGGAAGAGAAGGTGGTTTTTGGGGATTAGAAGAATATTTAGAAGTAAAGACAATTAGTGGCTGGGAATAATTTATACTTGGATATTATTAAAATAATTTAGTCTCGATATAATCTCATCTCGTTCAATATAATATCCTTGAAGATGCCGATTCCCAGAATTTGGATTAAATGCAGACCTTCCATGTAATACTCTTCTATTATTAAAACAAAATATATCACCAGCATCTAAACGAAATTCTATCATAAATTTTTTATCATGAAGTAATGAAGTAAAAAATCTATAGGCATCATAAAATTTTTTCATTTTATTTGGATGCACATCAATTGTAGCCATAGCCCCCATATTTAACCTAATATCATTGAAATCATTATCTTTTGTAAGGGTAATGATTGGTGAATACAAAATTCTAATAGCTTTTTGAGTAAAATCATTGTCTTTAAATTTTACTTGCGTACTTGCAAGAATATCAAACATTTCTTTTTCATTCTTTCGTAAATAATCTGCAACAGCAAAGCCATCTACAGCTGTTGAATCTCCTCCATTAGCGGTATTTTCTAAGCAATGTAAAAATTGATAACCAGGAGCATATTCAAAATATGGAAGATCACTATGGTTAGTAAGTGCATCAGCCGTATAAGCCTGATTATTTGGTTTAGGGATATTTATTACTTCAAAAGGTGTGCCAAAAAATGTTTCTCTATGATGGCTTATTTTATTAAGTATTTTAAAAGCAGATTTATCTTTTGTAGGTGCATTTTTAATAATTGTAATTCCATAAACATGAAGTAGCTCTAGCCATTGAATTAACTTTTCTTTTTTATTAATTACTTCATCATGATTTAAAGAAATTAATTTAAATTCTTTATTTAGATTACTTTTCCATAAAATATATGGTGTTTTATATTTATGATTATTGATTTCAGTATAGCAATGATCTCTTAGCCATTTAAGTTCATAATTACTTATGTGGTCATTTTCATTCCAGTGTATTCTTAAATTATTTTCATTATTATCAATTTTCTTAGGATAGATATTTTTTGATACAGACAACAGATTAAATTTTCTCATTTTTGAGTCTGAATGAAAAGAGGTTGGGCAGTTGTCTCTTAACCAAAGAAAATGGAATTTGCTTTCATGGTTATCTTCCCATTTAATAATAATATGTTCTTTTTCTAGGCTAAATTTTAATATATTGTATTTATTAATCACATAATAATATTAACATATTACTTTACTTTAGGATAGACTATCCAAAAACTAAGGATGAACAAACTAAACAAAAATTTATTGGGAATATTTTTTATGACCTTAGGTATGCTTTGCTTAAGTGTTAATGATATTACTTATAAAAATTTAAGTTTTAACTTTCCAGTTTGGGAGGCAGTTTTTTTTAGAGCTTTAAGTGGATCAATTATTTCTATTTTTTTAGTTTATTATTCAGGAATAAAGTCTCTTAGAACCAAAAAACCGATTAGACATTTTATTAGAGCATTTTCTGCTGTTGGATGTGTTGTGCTGTATATTTATGGCATAAAATTTTTATTGTTGTCTGAAAATATTGCCTTAGCTCATAGCGCACCAATTATCGCTGCTTTTTTAGCAGTTCCAATTCTTGGTGAAAAAATAGGTCTTCATAGAGTATTTGCAATTCTTATTGGATTTATTGGTGTATTAATAATAGTTAAACCTGGCACAGATCTTTTTCAATTAAAATCTCTTTTCCCAATTGGATCTGCATTGTTTATGGCTTCAGTCTATTTATCTACAAGATCATTAATGAATACTGATTCAAGTACTTCAATTGTATTTTATTATTCATTCGCATTACTTCTTACTTCCATCATTTTTTTTCCAGCAGATTTTATTATGCCAGATACTTTAAATTTATTTCTCGCATTTAGTTTAGGAGTGATGGGATCATTAGGACATCTGTTTATGTCACAGGCGGCAAAAAATGCTGATGTCGCAATAACATCCCCTTTTGAATATTCGTCTTTTGTTTTTGTTGGAATAATGGGCTATATATTTTTTTGCAGAAATTCCAAGTCAATCAATCATATATGGTGGAATACTAATAATTTTAAGTGGTATATATGTTGCTTATAGAGAAAGATTAAATAATTAAGGCAAAAAGATAAAAAACTCCCAAAAACAGTCAAATTACACAAATAAAAAGTTGTTTATAGAAAAATAACGGCTATAAAATTTATATAATTAGGAGGAAAGAATATGAAATTTATTAAAAAATTATTTCTTGTTCTATCTCTATTTTCATTTTTCTCCCTAGGTTCTTTTAGTGCAAATGCTTGTACTGTAAAAGTTGGAGATTTTGACTGGGATAGTGCAAATATTCATACAGCGATTGGTTCTTATATTATGGAGCATGGCTATGGTTGTAATGTTGAAGTTACAAAAGGTAGTACAAATCCAATCTTAGCTGCATTAATTGACAATCAACTAGATATTATCTTTGAACATTGGACAGATAACAACGTTGCTCTTATAGATCCAGAATTAGCAACGGGTAACTTAGTTGATCTAGGTATTAATACACCAGCATCTGAACAAGCTTTCTTTGTCGACAGAGCAACTTCTGAAGCACATGGAATTACTGATGTTTCAGATCTGAAAAAGCCTGGCGTTTGGGAATTATTCAAAGATCCTGAAGATCCTTCAAAAGGAAGAATTACAAGCTGTATTTCTGGTTGGACTTGTTACACTATTAATCAAGTTAAAATATTGGAATATGGATTAGGAGATTTATATACAAACTTTGATCCAGGTTCTGGCGGAGCATTGGATGCAGCAATTGCAGGTGCTTTCGCTAAAAACCAACCTATTGTTACTTACTACTGGACTCCTACAAGTTTAATGGGAAAACCTGAAATTGATATGGTCCGATTAACAGAACCTGCTTATGATAAAGCATGTTGGGATTCAATGATGGTTGTAGTTAATAAAATTAAAGCTGACGGATTAGATGCTTATGAGCCTTCTTGTGCAAATGAGTACAAAGATATGGCTTTAACTAAGCTTGCAACAGGTAAATTTGCTGATGCGAACCCAGATATAATTAAATTTGCTGACGCATATACAATTACTACTTCAGTAGTGAACAATATGTTAGCATATTACGTTGATGAATCTGGAGGAGATATGGAAGCTACTGCTATGCATTATTTAGAAAATCATTCTGAATGGGAATCTTGGGTTCCTGCAGATGTAGCAGCTAAAGTAAAAAGTTCATTATAATACAACATTAATTAAGCCAGGATCTTTTGATCCTGGCTTTTAGAATTTAAATCATGAATAATATATCTTATCCAATATTAAAAATTTCTTCAGCTATAATTTTTGTTTTACTCATTATTTCTACTTATTATTTGTTAATACCTAAAAACATATTTTTTTTATTTTTAAAATTAATTTTTTTAATTCCAACAATTAGTCTTATAGTTAATCTTGTTAATTTAGTTCCTAAAAATTTATTTTATTTGCTTTCTAAAATTTTTGCTTTTCTAGGTATGGTTGCTTTACTTGTAGTTAGTTATAATTCATCAAAAAGAAAACCAGATGATGTTTCAGAGTTATATACAGATTTTACTTGGTTGATTAATTGGCCAAAATGGCTTGATACTCCTTTTATGCATTGGATTAATACTGGGTGGAGGGGTTTTATTGCAGATTATGGAGTTATATTTGATGCTATTGGTTATGGTCTCTTAAGAGGATATACTGAGTTAAAAAATGTAATTGTTCAGGCTCCCTGGCCTGTCGTTATAATTGGAGTAATAGCAATTACTTATTTCACTAGCGGTAGAAAAGTTGGCACAACTGCATTTGTTGGTTTTTGTACTTTCTTTATTGGTTTTTTAAATCCTCGGTTTTGGGACAAAGCTATAGAAACAACTACAATGGTAGTAATTGGAATAGCAATTTGTATTGTAATTGGAATTCCTATTGGTATTGCAATGGCTCGAAGTGAAAAAGTAAGAAATGCAATTTTACCAATCCTTGATACTATGCAAGTTATACCTGCATTTTGTTATTTGATTCCAGGTATAATATTATTTGGTTTAGGTGCTATACCAGCAATTATTTCTATATTCATTTATGCATGCCCACCTTTAATTCGACTAACTGATCTTGGTATTAGATTGGTTGATAAAGAAGTAATTGAAGCTGCACGATCTTTTGGTGCAAGTAAAAAGCAAATGCTTTTAGGTGTTCAATTACCTTTAGCATTACCTAATATAATGCAAGGAATTAATCAATGCACAATGATGGCATTAGCAATGGTTGTAATAGCATCTATGATAGGTACTAGAGGACTAGGCGATGAAGTTCTTCTTGGATTGCAGCAATTGAACGTAGGAGCTGCATTAGAAGCTGGCTTAGCAATTGTATTGCTAGCAATAGTATTAGATAGAATGACTCAGGCATATGGTGAAAAGATTCAAGAACGTACTCAACCTGCAAAAAAGAAAAAATAACTTATGGCAAAAATTGAAATTAATAACGTTTATAAAATTTTTGGAAATACCCCCTCAGAAGTTTTGCCAATGGTTAAAGAGGGAGCTACAAAAGAAGAAGTTTTGGAAAAAACAGGTCATACAGTAGGATTAGATAATGTTAGTATATCAATCCAAGAAGGAGAAACTTTTGTTTGTATGGGTCTATCTGGCTCAGGTAAATCTACTCTAATTAGACATTTAAATCGCCTTATTGATCCAACAGATGGTGATATTATAGTTGATGGTACAAATGTTATGGAATTAGATGAACAACAATTAATTGATTTTCGTAAAAATGAATTGAGTATGGTTTTTCAAAGATTTGGTTTATTTCCTCATAAAACAGTAATAGAAAATGTAGGTTATGGTTTAGAAATTCAAGGGATGGCTATTGAAGACAGAAAGCAAAAAGCCATGGCACAAATAGAGTCTGTTGGATTGCAAGGTTTTGAAGATCAATATCCAAATCAGTTGTCAGGTGGAATGCAGCAAAGAGTTGGATTAGCAAGAGCATTGGCTACTAATCCTCAAATACTTCTTATGGATGAGGCATTTAGTGCCTTAGACCCCTTGATACGAAGTGATATGCAAAATCAACTACTAGAACTTCAGTCACAACTTAAAAAAACAATTGTTTTTATTACCCATGATTTAGATGAATCTTTAAGACTAGGAGATCATATTGGAATTTTAAATGGAGGCAGATTAGTTCAGGCGGGAACTCCAGAACAAATAATTATGAATCCTGCTGATGATTATGTTGAAGCATTTGTTAAAGATGTAAATAGAGCTAAAGTTTTAAGAGCTAAAACAGTTATGGTGAAGGCAAATGAATTTAATACAAATAATATTAAGTTGTCAGAAGTATATAAAGTTGATGAAAGTTCTTATATCGAGCAATTTTTACCTAAAGTATTGGCTGAAAGATGTACAGTTATGGTTGTAGATAAAAAAGGTGACACTAAAGGATATATTACAGAAAAAGAATTAGCCATCTCACTAAGTAAAGACGGATACAATCAAAAATAAAATTAAAATGTTAAAATTTGGAGTAAAAAAAATTCCAATTTATTTAAGTTTAATTGGAAATGAATTTAAAAAATAAAAAATATATAATTTCAGCTGCAGCAGATGGAATAGGTTTGTCTATAACAAAGAAAATAATAGAAAGTGGAGGCAAGGTATATCTTAGCGATATTGATCAAAAAAAGATTGATTATATAAATTCTAATAAAGAGTTTAAAAATAAAGTATATGCAACGCAACTTGATTCAAATAATTTTGATGCTGTAAAAAATTATTTTTTATCTTTAAAATCTATCAAAAAAATTGATGGTTTAATCAATAATGTAGGCATTGCTGGTCCTACTAAAAATCTAGATAAAATTAATATTGAAGAGTGGAAAAAAACAATAGATACTAATTTAAATAGTCATTTCTATTTTTCTAAATTATCTATTCCACTATTAAAAAAAAATAAATCAGGATCTATTATTAATATTTCATCAACTGCAGGACTGTATGGATTTCCTCAACGTACGCCATATGCTGCAAGTAAATGGGCAATAATAGGATTGACCAAAAGTCTAGCAATGGAGTTGGGAAAATTTAAAATTAGAGTTAATGCGATTTGCCCTGGATCTGTTAATGGCGATAGAATGAAAAGAGTTATAAAAGCAAAAGCTGATTTACTAAATACTACCTTTAAAAAAATTAAAAATGAATTTGAGTCTATGACATCTATGAAATCTTTTGTTAATCAGGAAGATATATCTTCTATAGCAATTTATTTGTTAAGCGATGAGTCAAAAAGCATTTCTGGTCAATCGATATCGGTAGATGGAAATACTGAAAGAATGAGTTAGTGAAGAATAATTTTGACTATTTAATAATTGGAGCAGGTTCCGCTGGTTGTGTTTTAGCCAATAGACTGGGCAAAATTTCTAACAACACAGTTTGTGTTTTTGAAACTGGACCTAATAACAATACTTGGAAAGTAGATATGCCAAGTGCACTACTTTATACTATGCATGATTCAAAATATAATTGGAAATACTATTCTGAACCTGAGCCTTATCTAAATAATAGACGTATATTTTGTCCAAGAGGAAAGATGTTAGGCGGATGTTCTTCGCATAATGGGATGGTTTATGTAAGAGGGCATCCAGAAGATTTTAATAGATGGGCTTCGTATGGATTAAAAGATTGGGGTTATAGTAGTGTTTTACCTTATTTTAAAAAAATTGAAACTTGGTCTGGAGGTGAAAATTTATATAGAGGTGGAAAAGGACCATTACGTGTTAACAGATCAAAAATAAATAAAAAATTTCCATTATTTCAAGCAGTAATTGATTCAGCAAAAGAAGCTGGGTTTGATGAATTTGAAGATTCTAATGGATATAAACAAGAGGGTTTTGGAACTTTTGATGTGACAATTCATAAAGGAAAAAGGTTTGGAGCAGCAAAAGCGTATTTAGATGAGGTTAGAAACTATTCAAATGTAGAAATTTTAACCAATTTTAATGTATCAAAAATTATATTTAAAAACAAAACAGCTATTGGCGTTGAAGTAGTTCACAAAAATAAAACTCAAATTTTTTATGCTAATAAGGAAGTTCTGCTTTCTGCTGGATCAATAAATTCTCCAAAGATTTTACAATTATCTGGTGTTGGTAACGCAGATTATTTAAAAAATTTTGGAATTGATATAGTTCATAATTTACCAGGGGTAGGTGAAAATTTACAAGATCATCTTGAAGTATATATACAGCATAAATCTAAATTGAAAGAAACTCTTTATGGTTTATCTACAAACTATTTAACTCAAGCTATTGAAGGAATTAAATGGTTTACTTCTAATGGTGGAATGTTATCTTTTTCACATTTAGAGATGGGTGGATTTCTTAAAACATCAAAAGATTATAAACATCCAAATATACAGTTTCATTTTTTTCCTTCTCTCGTAATTAATCATGGTTTAGTAAATCCTTCTTTTGACGGCTTTCAGTTTCATGCTAGTCCAAACAGACCAAAAAGTAGAGGATCAGTCAAGATAAAGTCAAATAATATAAATGATGATCCTAAAATATTATTTAATTATCTTCAAAATGAAGAGGATCTTCAGCAGATGAGGGATAGTGTTTCAATTGCCAACAAAATATTTGCTCAAAAAAGTTTAAAACGTTATTTAGGTGAGCAAATTCGCCCAGGAAAAAATTGTACTACAAATAGTCAACTTGATGAAATAATTCGAGAAACTGCTGATACAGCTTATCACCCTTCATGTACTAACAAAATGGGTAATGATAAACTTTCAGTTGTTGATGAAGAAACAAGGATTCATGGACTTAGAAATATTAGAGTGATTGACTCATCGATTATGCCTGACATAGTTAGTGGAAACCTTAATGCAGCAACACTGATGATTGCTGAAAAAGCTTCAGATTTAATTTTAAGAAAAAAAGAAGAGCCGATTGAGGCAAGTTACTATAGTTAGATATTTTAGGAATTTTTTTTATTTTCTTATTAAAGTCCAGCCATATCTTTCGCTATAAAAAGCATTAGTACCCTCTAAAATTTCTAAATTATAATTAGAGTCTAAAGAGCTTTTTACAACTTTTTTTTCCAATGAAGAAACTTCTACTTTTTTAAGAATTTGGCTTTCATTAGATTTTTTGTTATTTTTAATCATTTTTACATACTTTACAAATTTTTAAAAATTAGCAAGAAAATATGGTAATTACTGGGTAAATGATGTAAAATAAGTAATTGTAAATATTGTAATTTTGTAAATGTTGTAAAAATGGAAATAAACGAATTTTCAAATATAGGTTCAAAAATAAGAAAAGAGAGAAGGACTAGAGGCTTATCTCAATCAGAATTATCAAAAAAACTTGATATTTCACCTAGTTATTTAAATTTGATTGAAAGTGGGAGAAGAACAATAACTGTTCCACTTTTAATTAAAATAGGTAACGAGCTAGGTATTTCTCTAAAAGACTTAACGTTAGAAAGTAATAAACGAATTTTATCAGATATAATGGATGTTTTGAGTAACGATATTTTTGATGATCTTGATATTACAAACCAAGAGACAACTGAATTTATAAGCTCAAATCCTAATATTGCAAAAGCAATGCTAGCTTTAAATGATTCTTACAAAAGCTTTAAAGAAGATATGCAAAATAGACTTGAGTCTATGGATATTAATTCAACTGTTGTTGAAAATCCTCAAAGATTGCCTGTTGAGATAGTTTCAGATTTTTTACAAGATAATAAAAATTATTTTCATTCAATAGAATTAAGTGCAGAAATATTAAGAGAAAAAGTTGGCCTTGATATTGGCCCTAATATAGGGTCAGGTCTTAAGTTAACAAATTATTTAAAAAAAGCACATAATGTTAACGTTAAGATAGCTCCTGCTTCAGAAGAATTAAAGTCTGTAAGAAGCTACAATATTAAAAACAAAAATTTTCAATTATCAGAAATGCTGACTTATACTTCTAGAAATTTTCATTTAGCATATCAAGTTGCTTCTTTGGAATCTGAAGATGTAATCGATAAAATTATAGATGAAAATAATATTGAGTCTGATGAAGTAAAGCCACTTTTAAAAATTTCATTATTAAATTATTTTGCAGCAGCTATGATGATGCCATATGATAATTTTTTGAATAATGCTAAATTATATAAATATGATATAGAAATTTTAATGCATCATTATGCTTGTAGTTTTGAGCAGGTTGCACATCGATTAACAAATATGCAAAGACCAGGAAATGAAGGAGTTCCATTTCATTTTTTAAAAGCAGATATTGCGGGCAATGTTTCAAAACGTTTTTCATTATCTGGAATTCATATTCCTAGACATGGAGGTTCATGTCCGCGATGGAATGTTTACACTGCTTTTCTTAATCCTGGAAGAATCCATCCTCAGATCTCTAGAATGCCTGATGGTAGGGTATATTTTTGTATAGCAAGAGCTTATGAAAAGGGTGTTGAAAAACATGGCATGCCAAAAAGTTTTGTTTCAATAGGACTTGGGTGCGATATTCAATATTCAAAAGAACTTGTATATTCTCAAGGAATGGATTTGGAGAATAAAAAACTTCAAACTCCTATTGGCGTGTCTTGTAGAATTTGTCCAAGAGTAGAATGTCAACAAAGAGCTTTTCCACCTTTAGATAAAGAATTAAAATTAGATATTAATTATAGGGGTACGTCACCTTATGTTACTCTTTAAATTTTTACGAGCATTTTTCCTATGTTTTTTCCATTAAGAAGATCAACAAATGCCTGCGGAGCTTTGTCAATACCGTCATAAATTGTTTCCTTAAATTTAATTTTTCCTTCTATTATCCATTTTGTCATATCTTGTTGAAAATTATCTGAATCATTTTCATGATCAAATATTAAGAAACCTCTAATTGTCAGTCTTTTTACTAGTACATGTGCCATATTTTTTAATCCTGATCCTGCTGATGTTGCAGACATTTGAGAAATTCTACCACAGATAATAATTTTACCAAAATTCTTCATTCTAAAAATTGCTGATTCTAAAAAATCTCCACCAACATTATCAAAATAGATATCAAATCCTTCAGGACATACTTCCTTTAAATAAAGTACTAAGTTATCTATTTTTTTATAATTAAAAGCATGATCAACATTTAATTCATTTTTCAACCAATCAACTTTTTTATCACTTCCTGTGCTAGCAATAACTTTACAATTCATCATTTTAGCAATTTGACAAACAGTAGAGCCAACACTACCTCCTGCGGAAGAAACTAGAACTGTTTGATTTTCTTTTATTTTACCAATTTTAAAAAGTCCAATATAGGCAGTATGACCAGTCATCCCAAGAGGTCCAAGATATGCTGAAAGAGGTATATCTTGATTAATTATTTTTTTAATATTTTTTTCACTTGTTGCATATTTATCTCTCCATCCTAAGTTGCTAGAAACAATATCTCCTACATTAAAATTATTTGAATTTGTTTGAATAACTTTTCCTATTGCTAATCCATCCATTGCTTTACCAATCTTAAAAGGTTCTTTATAATTTTTTTTTTCTGTCATTCTTGCACGCATATATGGATCAACTGATATGAATTGATTTAAAACCATCACTTCATCTTTATTTTCTATTTTTATTTCTTCACTTTTTAATTCAAAGTTTGATATCTCAGGAGTGCCAATAGGGACATATTGTTTCAAACTTATGTATTTAGATATTTCATTCATATTTATATTTTATATTTTTTATGGAGTTTCAAAAGTTCTATTAAATAATTATCTCTAATATTTGTTAATTTCTTAATTGATTTACTTTTTGATTGCAATTTTGTTCCTTTAATTATTTTATTTTTTAATTTATTGGTTAGTTTAGGAGCTTTCAATTTAGTCCAAGGTAGTTTTAGGGCAGGACCAAATTGCTCCAACATATGTTTCATTCCTAATTTCCCTCCTGCTAAATGAAATGTTAAAAAAGTTCCCATTAATGACCATCTTAATCCTGGACCATAAACAATTGCATCATCTAAATCTTTCGTAGATGCGTAACCTTCATTTATTATATGCAATGATTCTCTCCACATAGATTCTTGAAGACGATCAGATAAATAACCGGGTAATTCTTTTTTTAATTTAAGAGTTTTCATACCTATTTCTGTATAAAATTTTTCAGCTTTCTTTATTGAAGAATCAGTTGTTTTTTTACCTTTTACTAATTCTACAAGAGGTAACAAATAAACTGGGTTAAAGGGATGGGCTATTATCATTCTTCCAGGATTTATACATTGCATTTGAATTCTAGATGGAAGAAGTCCAGATGAGCTAGAAGCTATTATTGCATTTTTTTTAGCTGATTCACTAATTTTTTTTATAATTTTGATTTTAACCCTTTCATTTTCTGGGGCATTTTCTTGGATTAAATCAGCATTCGTTACTGCCTCTTTAATTGAATTGCAAAAAAAAAGTTGATTTTTGATATTAATTTTAGATTTATATATTTTTGAAAGTGATAATTTAACTCTTCTTATTTCAGATAAAAGAAATTCTTTTTGTTTTTTATTTGGATCATAAACATAAACTTTTTTTTTATTTAACAAAAATCTTATAATCCAGCCAGAACCAATTACCCCGGTGCCAATTACGCCTATACTATTAAATGTAGATTTCACTATTGATTTAATAATGTTTTTTTAAATTTAATTTAATTCTTGCTTCTTCTGGAGTTAATGTTTTTGCTCCTAAATCATTTATTATGCATATACCTTTTTCAACTAATTGAGCATTTGATGCAAAAACACCTTTCTCTAAATATAAATTGTCTTCTAATCCAACTCTTACATTTCCTCCCAAGATTACTGCTTGCGCTGCCATTGGCATTTGGTTTCTTCCAATTCCAAATCCTGCCCAATGACCTTCTTTAGGTACCATGTCAGCCATTACTTTCATTGCACTTGTAGTTGCAGGTGATCCCCAAGGTATTCCTAAGCATATTTGATACAGAGGAGGTGAGTCAACTAAACCTTCTTTATAAAGTTGATTGGCAAACCATAAGTGTCCCATTTCAAATGCTTCCATTTCAGGCTTTATGCTAAGTTCCTGCATTTTTTTTGCAGCAGCTCTTAACTGAACAGGAGTATGAATAAATGTCATATTTGTATCTCCAAAATTAAGAGAACCACAGTCAAGTGTACAAATTTCTGGAAGTAATTCTTCGACATGCTCTAGTCTATCAAGTGCATGTATCATGTCTGTGTTTGGACCCACTGGATTTAAAGGATCTTTTCCTTCTCCTACTTCAAAATCTCCACCCATTCCAGTGCTAAGATTTATGACTACATCTGTTTCTGATGAGCGAATTCTATCTACTACTTCTTTATAATATTCTAATTTTCTACTAGGCTTTCCATTAGGTTCTCTAACATGAATATGAGCAACTGCGGCCCCAGCTTTAGCAGCTTCAATTGAGGCATCTGCTATTTGTTTAGGGGTAATGGGTAAATCAGGGTGTTTACCAGCGGTATCGCCTGACCCTGTGACAGCACAGCTAACTATAACTTCATTATTCATTTTTTAATTAAAATGATGTATCTCAGATAGTGGGAATAAACAAGTGTCTATATATTTAAAAACAGGAAAAGTTTTACAAGAGTGGACCGATTATAATGGTCATATGAATTTAGCTTTTTATATTCATTTATTTGATGCCTCATGGGAGGTTTTATTACAAAAATTTAATATAGGAGAAGATTCTGCAAAAATAGAAAAAAGAACAACTTTTGCAGTAGAAACACATACTACTTATGACATGGAAGTAAGGGTAGATGATGAAGTTGATATGAATTTATTGTTTATTGATTTTGATAAAAAAAGAATTGTTTACAAATTAGAAATGATTCACAAAAAAGAAAAATATTTAGCTGCAACAACTGAAGTATGCTCATTATATGTTGATTTAGGTGCAAGAAAAGTAACTGAGTTTGAAGAATCAAAAAAAATTTTAATACAAAAATTTATTGATGAAAATAAAGATAAATTTAATCCTGGAAATTTAACATTAATAGGAAAGCTTAAAAAATAAATTTTATAAACCTAAGTAAACGTGTTTATGAGGTTCACGTTTAAAAATTCTATAAACCATAGGAATAAATTCTTTTAGATCTATCGTATCATAATTTGGATCAAATGAATTTTGATCCCATCTAGAGCAAAAGTTCAAAGTATTTTCAAAGAATGGATGATCTTTGTATTTATCTCTAAGGTTTCTATCATGACCGTAATGATGATTGAAATAATAGGATTGGAACAAACCATGTTTTTGAACTATCCAATGAGTTTTTTCAGATACAAATGGTCTTAAAACAGCAGCAGAAATTTCCGAATGATTGAGTGGTGCAATTTCATCTCCAATATCATGCAATAGTGCCGCAACAACCATTTCTTCTTCTGCTTGATCTCTTAGTGCTCTTGATGCTGCCTGAAGTGAATGTTCTAGTCTAGATACCTTGTACCCACCTAATGATGACTCTAAGCTTTTGAGTATTCTTATAACTCTATCAGCTGTACCCTCTATGTATTTATCTTCAAATTTAGCAAGAAGTTCATAATCTTCTTTATCGCCATCTTTCATTTCAATAAATTTTACTTTTTCCATATTTTTTATATTTCTAAATAATAATTATAATATTCTTTGTCTCTCTTATATTCAAGAGATTCATATAATGACTGGGCTTTTTTATTTGTTATTGCAGTTGATAATTCAATTAATTTAATCTTTTTTTTATGCCCAAATTTTTTAGCAATATCCATTAAAGATTTGCCTATTCCAATTTGTCTAAATTCTTTTTTTACATATAAATCGTACAAAACTAATTTTTTGTTAATATTTAAAGAATCAAATGTTTCATAAAGTTGCACAAAACCCGCTGGTTCTTTATCACAGTAACACAAAAAAATAGTAGATTCTTTTTTAGAAATTCTTTCTTTAATATATTTAGTTGATTTTTTAATTTCAGTTTTATATTTGTAAAACTGTCTGTATAAATCAAAAAGAAAACCAACTTCTTTATAATTTTCTTTTTTTGCTTTAATAATTTTTATTTTCATTTTTTAAAAGATCGAATAAAACCAATTATAATACTAAAACTAGTAAAAATTAATAGACTATAAATAAATCCCTCATTTCCAGCTTGATCCATAACTAAACCTACCGATATTGGTCCAATAAACTCGCCTAATTCATATATTATTATAAATACAGAGGTAACAATTGCAATTTGCTTGATATCATATCTTTCACCTAAATATGCTAATGAAACAGTATATAGACTAATGCTTGAACATCCCCATATTATTACTGAAAAATAAACTGCAATATTTAAGTCTATTATTTTTAAAAGCAATATTGGCCATATAATATTTCCAAATAGAAGAATAAAAATAAATTTTCTCTTATCTACTTTATCAGACAAGGCTCCAACTAAAGGTTGCGTTATAACACCAACAAAGGCTCCTAAGAAAAAATACAAACCAATTTGTTTATCTGAAAAAAATTCATTTATCATAAAAGCTGGAAAAAGAGCCCCGAATGAAGAGTCGTTTACACCCGCAACAAATATAGCTATAAAAATGAAAGGAGCAAATAAAACGAAAGAAAAATTTATTTTATTATTTTGACTTGGTATCTTTACTTCATGAATATGTTTTTTAATAAATATGATAGTTAAAATTCTTAAAGACATTAGGATTAAGCAAATTATTACAGGTAAATTTCCAGAGCTTCCGTATAATGCAACAATTAATGGACCAACTCCAAATCCTATAGAAATAGAAGAATTATATAAGCCTATAGCTTTCCCTCTATTTTTATCACTTGAAACTATGTTAGCCCAAGCATCCATTGTCATCCAATTCATCCCCCCCATAAGACCCATAACAAAATGACAAGTTGCTAAATTAATTGGATTAAAATAAGCAAACATAGAAATTATACATACAGTTTGTAAAGATACTGCAAAAATAAGTGTCAAAAATAAACCAATTTTATTAAGTACTTTTGTGACTATAAAACCGGCTGACATTAATCCAAAAGAGAAACAAGAAGCTACAATTCCTATTGTAAATTCTGAATAACCTGCATATTTTTGTAAAATTACTATAATTGTAAAAAAATATCCTAAAACAACGCCAGTAAAAAAAGCAACAATTGATAAATATTTAATACTAGAATTTACAGTGCTAAAATCTGCATAATTTTTAATTGCAGAAAACATTATGTAAATTTAATCTTTCCATAAACCTTCTGTTTTAAGTTGTTGAAGAGAATTTTGAATAGCAGTAAATAATTTTTCAACAAGATCATCAATTTGTGATTTTGTAATTATTAAAGCAGGAGATAAAACACAAATATGATAGAGCGGTCTAATAATTAAGCCTAATTTAATTGATTCCTCATCAATTCTTGATCCTATAGCTTTATCTAAAATAAGTGCTTCCTTACTATCTTTATTTATTACACATTCTATGCCTGCCATTAATCCTTTACCTCTTACATCTCCAACAATTGGTAATTCATACAATTTTTGTAATTTATTATGAAAGTAGGGTTCAATTTCTTGAACATGTTCAAGAATTTTATCTCGTTCAATAATTTCTATGTTTTTTAATGCTGCAGCACAACATGCAGGATGTCCTGAATAAGTATAGCCGTGAAAAAAAAGTGCAGATTCTTTTTTAATATCATTTAGTAATTTGTCAGAAAATAAGACAGCTCCAAGAGGCATATATCCTGATGTAATTCCCTTAGCACAAGTTATAATATCAGGAACTATTTCAAAAACTTCTTCAGAAGAAAAAAAATGACCCATTCTTCCAAACCCTGTAACTACTTCATCAGAAATATATAAAACATCATATTTTTTGCATATTTGCCAAATTCTTTTTAAATATCCTTCAGGAGGGACTATACAACCACCTGAAGCCATGACTGGTTCAGCAATAAAAGCTGCAACATTTTCTGATCCTAATTCTATTATTTTATCTTCAAATTCTTTTACAAGTTCATCACAAAATTCTTGAATTGTTTGGTTTTTTTTTCTTCTATAAGCAAGAGGTGAACTCAAATGATGAATGAAATTTTTTTCAAAATCAAAATTATTTTTTTCCCTATCTTTGCCTGTTATTGATCCTGTAAGATAAGTGCTTCCATGATAAGCTTTATGCCTAGTGATAAAGTGTTTTTTATTAGGTCTGCCTAATATGTTATTATAAAACATAATAAATCTTAGAGCAGTATCATTGGCTGTAGAGCCATCAGTAGTAAAAAAAACTGTATTAAGATCTCCAGGAGACAATTCAGATAGAACAGAAGCTAATTCAGCAGAAATTTCACTAGATTCTGAAAAAGGGCTGCAATATTCCATTTTTTCTAGTTGATTTTTAACAGCCTCACCTATCTCTTTATTTCCGTGCCCTATGTTATTACACCACATACCTCCAGGTCCATCAATGTATTCTTTTCCATTTTCATCATAAAGATAAATATTATCTGATTTTACAATAAGTTTACGGTCATAAGTTCCTCTACTTTCCATATCTTCATATGGATGGAGAACAAGTTTATCTTTCTTATGGATTTCACTAACATAATCATTTTTCATGATTTAACTGTATCATTCACTGAATGAGCATTCAATGAAATAATTTTTATATTCTATTTATCTTTCCAATTCGGATCTGTTTTTTTAACAAAAGAAGAAGCTCCTTCTTTTAGATCTTCACTTCCATAAACTTTTTTTACTGATTCTAATGATCGCAAAATTTTAAATGATGGTATTTCCTTTTCGTTTTCTGTTTCTCTTAAAACTTCTTTAATTGAAGAATAAATTAAATTAGGTCCTTTTGAAATTTTATCAGCTATTTCCCAGGCTCTTTTTAATAAATCATTTGTTTTAACAATTTCATTTACTAAACCCCAGTGTTTTGCTTCTTTGACATCCATCCATCTTCCAGTCATTAAAAACTCAACAGCTACGTGATAGGGTATACGTCTTCTTAATTTTATTGTAGCTGCGTCAGCTACAACTCCTACATTGATTTCAGGTAACGCAAATGTTGCGTGTTCTGCGGCAATTATAATATCTGCTGAAATCATAATTTCAAAACCACCACCGCACGCAATACCATTAACAGCTGCTATAATAGGTTTGTTCATATTAGGTAACTCTTGCAGTCCTCCAAATCCACCAACACCATAATCTGCATCAGCAGCCTCTCCTTCATTAACAGCCTTTAGATCCCATCCGGCAGAAAAAAATTTTTCTCCGCCACCTGTAATGATAGCTACTTTAAGTTTTGGATTATCTCTAAAGTCAGCAAATATATTTCCCAACATTATACTTGTCTTAGCATCTATCGCATTAGCTTTTGGTCGATCAATAGTTATCTCTAATATTGATCCTTCAATTTTTGTTTTAACTGGTTTGTCCATAAATTAAACTATATTAAATAATGTATTAGAGCATCTACAGCAAATACACCTTTACCTTTTTTACAAACTATTAGTGGATTTATATCAACTTCTGAAATTTTATCTGAATTTTTTTCAGCAAAAACAGCTACTTTTAATATTGTATTTACTAATGCATCAATATCAGCAATATTACTTCCTCTAAAACCAAATAATATTTTGCTAAATTTAAGTTTTTTTATTTCATCCAAAATTATTTTTTTATTTAAAGGTAAAAGTAAGGTAGTCGTATCTTTAAATAATTCGGTATAAATACCACCAGCCCCCAATATTATTGTAGGTCCAAATTGGCTATCATTTTTTATGCCTATTATCATTTCAAAAATCGAATTTGATATCATTTTTTCAATTAAGATATTGCCTCTAAATTTATTTGTCTTTTGCTTTAATTCTTTTTCATTATTAATGTTAATAATAACACCTCCAATTTCAGTTTTATGAAAAAATTTAGTTGAATGTATTTTTGCCACTAAAGGAAATCCAATTTTTTTATAATCTCGCAAAATATTTTTTTTATTTGTAATTAAAGATTTTGGTGTAGATATTTTAAATTTTTTTAGGATTAATTTTGATTCATATTCTGAAAATGTTTTAATTTTCTTTTTATGATTTTGTAATTTTTTTGAAATTTTAATTTCACTAAAATTACTCCAAGCTTTTGAAATTTTTATTGAGTTACTTATGGCTAGTAAACTCTCTGACATACCCTGAAGTGGAACAACTCCTGACTTAAGACATTTTTCTCTTAGATATTTAGGAAGGGTATCTGAAAGTGAAGAAATAATCGCTCCATTTTTTTTTATTTTTGATGATTTTATAAATTGATCTACTATAGCATCCCATTCTGCAGTGTCACAATCTTCTATATTTGGAAAATCTAGCATAAGTGCATTTAAACCAAAATTAGTTTTAAATATTAATTTAAATGTTTTTGCTAATTGCTTAGGGTCATTCCAGTTGTATGTTTGTAGATCGAATGGATTTGAAATTATAACACTTGGGTGATTAACTTTTTTTAATTCATTTTTTATTTTTGTAGGTATTTTACCAAAATTTAATGATAAAGTTTCTGCAACGTCTCCTATCATAGCCATATCACCACCTGATGGACCCATAATTGAAATTTTATCGTTATTTAAAGCACCATGAGTGTGAAGTAATTTTAAAATTTCACATAACTCTCCTAATGTATTACATCTAGCCACACCCATTCTTTGAAATAAAGAATCATATATATCTTCTTTCCCGCTTAGTGATCCAGTATGTGTTAATATTGTTTTAGACGCAGTTTTAGATCTGCCTACTTTAACTAATGCTATAGGAATTTTTTTTAATCTGGATTTTTTAAATACTTTTATTAACTTTTCTGTATTGGTAAAACTTTCAGCATAAATTCCAATAGCAGTAACTCTCTTATCATCTAAAGCATAATTAATGGCATCTTCTATCGTTATTTGTGATTGATTGCCGAGAGAAATTATATACCCAATTGGTAAAGATCTATTATTAAAACTAATCGTATTACCAATAGTTCCACTTTGACATATAATAGCAACACCTTTTTTAGTTGGTTTGCCTGCTACTTGATCAGACCATACTGAAATTCTATCCAAGTAATTTATAAATCCATAACAATTTGGTCCAAGGAAAGGCATTTTGCCAGCATTCCTAATTAGCTCATTAGTTTTATTTGTACCTTCTTTAGAATTAAGTTCAGAAAATCTCGAAGCTAAACAAACAGTACCTCCAACACCTATGTCAGCAATATCTTTTATTAATTTTACTGTTTGATCCCTTGAGACAGCTAGATAAACGCAATCAGGTACTTCTGGAAGATCTTTAATATTTTTATAATATTTTTTTGCTTTGGAGCTTTTACGTGAAGGATTTATATGCCAAACTTTACCTTGATAGCCAATAGTTTTATTGCCATCATAAACAAAGTCTGCCCAATACCCTCCAACTAAAGCAAGACTTTTTGGTCTAAAAAGTTTTTTTAAATTCAAAGATTATGCTCCAAGGGGTCTTAGAAGTGAACGTGAAATAATATGACGTTGAATTTCACTGGTGCCTTCCCAAATTCTTTCTATTCTTGCATCTCGCCATATTCTTTCAAGTGGAATATCTGACATCAATCCCATTCCACCAAGGATTTGAATAGCTTCATCAGAGACTCTACTTAACATTTCAGTACAAAATAATTTTGTCATAGCCGCATCTTGAGATGTTAATGTTTTTTGATCAATTTTCCAAGCAGACTCCATTAATATCAAGTTTGCTAGTTTAATTTCTGTAGCCATATCAGCTAATTTAAATGAAACACCCTGAAATTTTCCAATGACTTTTCCAAATTGTTTTCTATTTGCAGACCAATCCAAGGCTATATCAAAAGCTCTTTCGGCTCTAGATACAGAAGTTGCCGCAACAGTTAAACGAGTTGCTTCTAACCAAACATTCATTAGCTCAAAGCCTTTATCTTTTTCACCAAGAATATTTCTTGCAGGAATTCTGCAATCATTAAAGTTTAAAATATTATTAACGTATCCTCTGTGAGAAACACAGTCATAACCTTTTGCAACCTCAACTCCTTTTTGTTTTAAATCAACTAAGAAACACGAAAGTAAATTTCTACCTTTTTCATCTTCACCTGTTGAGGCAAAAAGTACTACAAAGTCAGATATGTGTGCATTAGATATAAAATGTTTTGTTCCATTAATCACCCAATCATTACCATCCTTAACTGCTTTTGTTTTCATCCCCCGTAAATCTGAACCAGCTCCTGGTTCTGTCATTGCTATGCAATCTTTTCTCTCACCTGTGATAGCTGGTTTTAAGTATTCATCAATTAATTTACCTTCACAGGCCATTAAGATATTTTGTGGTCGCCAAGCAACTTCCGCTAAAGCAAGTGATGCAAAACCGAGATGTTTTTCAACTAAAGTTAAATCAAAAGCATTTAAACCACCACCACCATGTTCAGTGGGCATATTGCAAGCATACAAACCTGCTTTAATACTTTTTTGCTTAATTTCATCATACAATTCTTTTGGTAAATTATTTGTTTTTTCTAATAATTCTTCGTGTTGAAGCAATTCTGCTTTTACAAATGACTTAGTAGTATCAATTAAAAGATTCTGTTCTTCTGAAAGATTAAATTCCATTATTCTTTATGTAAACGCAGGTGTTTCATTTCTTCTTGGATTGTTAAAAAATTGCTTTTTAACCACTTTACATTCAGCCCAAATTTTTCTGTAATCCAGCTCTTCTGGATGATAAATTTCAGCATAAACATTTGATCCTAATTTATAATGTTCTTTGCTAACAAATCCAATCGCAATATTAGATTTAAGGACAGGGGACCACATTGCAGCTGTCACTATACCAATTTCTTTGGCTTGATTTTTTTTACTATTATCGTAGAGTACAGAACCAACGGCAGGTTTATCTCCTTCAATATCTAATCCCACGAGTTTTTTTTCAGGACCTTTTTCTTTGTGTCTAATTAATGCCTGTTTTCCAGTAAAATACTCTTTATCTAGATTTACTAACCAGCCCAAACCTAATTCATAGGGGTTTCTCATTCTATTGGGTCTTAAAGCTTGTTCCGCAGACATAAAATCTACATTAGGTTGGATAAAACCAGCTTCAATTCTGACCATCTCAAGTGCATTCATTCCAGCTGCTAGTACTTTATAGTCTCTATTAAATTTAAATAAACTATCCCATACATCAATGGCTTGAGAAGGGTCACACCATATTTCATAACCTAAGTCTCCAGAAAAACCTGTTCTGGAAATTGTAACATTATGATTTTCAATATTATAATTATTAAAATGAAATGGTTTTAGGTTTTCTATATTTTCTACTTTTAATAAATTTAATATCTTACAAGATAATGGCCCTTGAAAAGCTAAAGCGGCAATTGATGGACTTATATCCTCAACACTTGCATTAAATCCCGTAGCTGTGTCAGAAAACCAATTTAGATTTCGTTCTGCACAAAAAATTCTAAAATGATTTTCATTAAAGCAAAATATTGTTCCATCATCAATTACCATTCCATCTTCATTGCACCATATGCCATAGGCAACTTGGTTTGATTGAATATTAGTAATATCTTTTGTGATTAATTTATTAATAAACTTTTTAGCATCCTCACCTTTGATATCATATTTATGCATAGGAGTAATATCAATTACCCCAGCTGTATTTCTCATTGAAGTATACTCAAGTTCTGTTGATGAGTACTCTTTAGCAACTTTATAACCAGCCCATCTATACCAATCATTTGCATAACAATGCTCAGATGTTCTTTCGTGAAAAGGTGTCTCTAAGAGAGGTTTTTTGTATGATATTTTTGATGTATTCATTATTTTAAATCCTCTATTACTTTTTTTGCAGCATTAAGACCGTTGATACCTGTTACTCCCCCTCCAGGATGGGTTCCTGCACCACATAAATATAAACCATTTATAGGTGTAGAATATTGAGCTGATCCATAAAAAGGTCTCATCATTAATAATTGATCTATTTCTAAATCACCGTGATGCCAATGCCCTCCTGTTATATTAAACTTTTCTTCCATTTTATTGGGAGTGATGAGTTTTTGTTTTACTATTTTCATATCTGGAATAAATTTACTTAAAACTGAAACACATCTTTCAATTATTTCATTTTCTTTATGATTAGTATTAATTAAATACGGAACATAATAAACATTAGCTGATAAGGTTTTTTGATTAACGTAAAACTCAAGGCATGGATTTTCAGAATATTTGTTATATTTATTAGCATTAAATGCATGTTCTATGTACTTAATACCAGGAGCATAAATAAACTTTCCGTTCATTTTTTTATCAATATTATTAATGTTAATTTCATTTTCTAACGCTAATTCAAGCTTAGCGACATTTCCTTTATTTCTAAAATTTTTAGTTCTTCTAATAAAATCAGTATCTAGGATTTCTGCACCTAATAAATTTAAATAAGTTGTTTTAGGGTCAGCATTAGACATCACATATTTTGATTCAAAAACCTCGCCATTTGTTAATTGAACACCAGTCACAGAGTTATTTTGAGTTAATATTTTTTTAACTTCAGAGGATTTAATGATTTCAACAGTATTTTTATTACAGCAATCTTCTAATTGATTAATATATTCTGCAACTTCTATTTTGTTTAAATTAAAAATATTGTCATTGATAGCTTGTTTATAAAGTAAAGTTAATATTGAACCTGGAGATCTTGGACCTAGATTTGTTCCCAAAACAGCTTCATGGGATAATAGACCCATTAGATTATTGCTATTTAAATTATCTTCTAAGTCATCTGCGATATTTAAACCAATTACTCTTAATAGTTCACGCATATTTTTTTTACCTAATTTTCTAATTTTCCATCCCATAGAAATTAATTGAAATAAGTCAGCTCTTTTACCTGATTTAACTCTTGGTGGTTTTTGAAACATAAATGCACCAAGAGTTTTTGAAAACAATTTGTAGTTATTGATAATTGACAAGAATTTCTTTTGATCATTTTCATCAGCATTGGTTTGAACAAAAGATAATTTGCCGTTTTTATCTGACAAAATAGTATGATTTTGATTATCCTCTAGTGATATAATATTATTTGAATGATTAATATTATTAACATTAATCCCTAATTCTTTTTTAATGATTGGTGAGATACAGTTTAGTGATTCTGCATATTCCGCTAATCCTCCAACGTTTTCGTTTTTTTCAATTACCAAAACTTTTTTTCCTTTTTTTGATAAGTATGAAGATGCAACTAATCCATTGTGACCTCCACCAATTATTATGACATCAAATTTTTTCATATGTAATGTGTTGATATTTTCATCTTTAAATCTTTTAATATTTCTCTTGCTGCATTAACTCCAGGTGCACCCATAACACCTCCGCCAGGATGCGTGCTTGATCCACACATATATAGATTTTTGATCGGTGTCTTATATTGAGCATAACCAGGTACTGGACGATTAAACATTAATTGGTCCATGGTTAGTTCGCCTTGGAATATATTGCCTTCAGTTAAACCAACCTCAGCTTCTATTTCTTTAGGAGTTCTAATTTCTGCATGATTGATAATATCATTAAAGTTTGTGGAGTAATTGCCAATTCTATTCATTACATGTTTACCAAATTCAAGACGTTTCTCCTCAGTCCAACCTCCATTAGCTAAATTGTAGGGTACATATTGAATAAATACAGACATATAATGTTTTCCTTGTGGTGCCATAGTTGGATCATTGATGCTTGGAATGCACATATCAACATAAGGAAATTGTGACCACTTACCATCCTTCCAATCATCGTAAGCTCCTTCCATCTCTTCTATGTTTTGCGTTATATGCAGATCACCAGTGCCAGCAGGATCACCAACTGGAATACTCTTCCAAATAGGAAGATCATCAAGAGCAATATTTAATTTTCCTGATGAGCCTCTAATTTTAAAATTTTTAACAGCTTTATAAAAATCACTAGGTAATTCTTTTTCTTCTACAACTTTTAAAAAAGTTCTTTTTACATCAAGGTTAGAAACTATTTTATCTGCATAAATTTCATCACCATTCTCAAGAACAAGTCCATAACTTTTGTTATTTTTGATAAGAATCTGACTTACTGGTGAACCTGCTTTTATTTCACCATTGTTTGATTTTAAAGATGACGCCATAGCTTTTGTAATCGAGCCCATTCCTCCTCTGGAATACCCCCATGCTCCAACAGTCCCATCTACTTCTCCCATGTAATGATGTAATAATACATAAGCTGAACCAGGGGAATAAGGCCCAAGCGCTGTACCTATTATTGCAGATCCAGCTAAATGTACTTTTACTATATCTGATTCAAAATATTCTTCTAAATAATCTCTTACGCTCATTGTCCAAAATCTTATGGTGTCGTAAATTTCTTTTTCACCTAAACCACCAAGCTCATCTTTAGCTGCAAAGTATTTTGCAAATTCAAAAAGACCCATAATATCTTTTGGTTTAAAAGAAGTAGGGTCAGGAGGAGTCATTTTTAAAAGAGGTTTGATAATTTTGCATTGCCTCATTACATCTTTGCCAAACCTATCATAGGCTTCAGCATCTTTTTTTGAAAATTGAGCGATAGATCTGTAAGTTAAATCATGATCTTGATAATGTGCATAAAATCTACCATCATTAAGCATACTCGCACTACCTTCATAAGGTATAATTTGAAGCCCATGTTTTGATAATTCTAAATCTCTAAATATCTCAGGTCTTAATAAGCTGCAAACATATGAGCAATTAGAATAAGTCCAACCTGGATGCAATTCTCTGCTAACAGCTGCGCCTCCAACATATTCATGTCGTTCCACAACAATGACTTTGAGACCCGCCTTAGCCAAATAACAAGCTGTGGTTAATCCATTATGACCACCACCAATTATAGCAACATCATATTTAGTTTTGTTCATTGTATTTTCTTATATTTCTTTGAATGAGCATTCAACCAAATTTCTTGTAAAATCAAGCTTTTTATGAAAAACTATAATGAATTTATTAAATATGAAACAAAGAAATCTTAGATCAGAAAATAAGAAAAATAGTAATTTAAAATTAATTTCTTCAACAATTAAAAATTTATCAAAAAAAGGAATAAATGAATTAACTATGCAAGATGTATCACAGGGAGCAGGTCTTTCCCAAGGTATAGTAAATTTTCATTTTAAAAGTAAGGAACTTTTATTAATAGAAACATTAAAATATATTTCTAACGAGTATCTAGATTCATTTCAAAGAAGTATTGCAAAAAAAGGTAATGATCCAAGAAAAAAAATCATTGGAATTGTAGAAAATGATTTTAGTAAAAAAATTTGCACTAGAGAAAAAATTTCAGTGTGGTTTACTTTTTTTAGTGAAATTAAATATAAACCTGCTTATCATCAAATTTGTAAAGAACGAGATATGTATTACCAATCTTTAACTGAAAATATATTTGATGAACTTATAAAAAAAGAAAAAGTGAAATTATCTAAAAAAAATATTTCTAGAGGATTTCAAGCTTTGATTATGGGATTATGGTTGGATCAACTTGAAGATCCTGATACTTTTAACAGGATACAAGCAAAGAAAATATGTTTTGAGTTTATTAAATCTAATTTCCCCAAACAATTTAAGGGAATGTTTTAACAATGTATAGCGGCATGACACCAAAAGCTTTGGAATGGCAATTAAAGATAAAAAAATTTGTTAATGATGAATTAATTCCTTGGGAGGTGCATGCAGAAAAAAATGAAGGTGAGTTACCCAAGGAAATTGAAAAAAAACATCGGGAGATTGCTATTTCACTAGGTTTGCCGGGTATGGGTATTTCAAAAGAAAGCGGAGGCTTGGGATTAAATATGTTTGAACAGATGATAGTTTGGGAACAATTAGGCCGAGTTACAAATGCATTATGCTGGTGTTTTTCAGAAGCTCAGGATTGGATGGAAAATAATTTTACTGATTATCAAAAAGAAAATTATTTTAAACCACTTTTAAACGGTACTAAAAAAGAATGTTATGCGATTACAGAAAAAGGCGCAGGTTCAGATGTGGAAGGCTCAATTGAAACAACAGCAGAAAAAAAGGGAGATCAATATATTATTAATGGCGAAAAATGGTATGTTACAAGTGCAAATCTAGCTGATTTTTTCTTTTTACAGGCAAAAATTAAATCTGGTTCAAATGAGGGCAAGCATTCACTATTTATAATTGATAAGGATGAGAAAGGTATTGAGTTAATAGATAGTCCTAAGTTTAGTCATACATATGCACATCATCATTCTATTTATAGGTTTGATAATGTTTCAATTTCAGAAAAAAAAATAATTGGTAATGAAGGTATTGGCATGGATTATACGCATTCCTGGTTTAGGCATGAAAGACTAGGTATAGCTGCAAGATGCTGCGGGGCTGCTCAAAGATTAATTGATGAAGCAACAATTTTTGCAAAAGAAAGAGAATCTTTTGGTGATAAAATTTCAAACTATCAAGCTATACAATTCATGTTAGCAGATAGTGTAAATGAATTAGCTTCAACTCGATTAATGCTTTATGAGGTTTGCAAAGCTCATGATGCAAAACAAGATGTAAAAATTTTACATGGAAAATGTTCTATGATTAAATTACTTGCATCTGAAATGGCTAATAGAATTGCTGATCGTGCAGTGCAGATTTTTGGTGGAAGAGGATATATGAGAGAGAATGTTGCAGAGCGTTATTATAGAGAATTAAGAGTGGACCGTATTTGGGAAGGAACAAGTGAAATTCATAGAATTATTATTGCAAATTCTCTTTATAAACGAGGTTTGAAATCTTTAATTGAATAAATAAGGAGCTGAAAAAAAATATGATAGGTTTTTGGAGAAAAATTTATGCTAAAAATGATAATGTTAAAGCTTATACTTTATTATCACCAGCTTTAATTTTAATTATTTTGGCTATGGTCGTACCAATGGCACTAATGTTGAGCTTTAGTATGTTTACTCAAGTTAACATGATGGAGATAGACTATACTTTTACTTTTCAAAGATATATTGATTTCTTTCAAAAAAATTTGCTGGTCACACTTCTCATAAAGTCTATTAAAATATCATTTCTTGTAACTTTAATTACACTGATCACAGCATACCCAGTTTGTTATTACATCGCTTTTTATGTTAAAAAAAACAAAATGTTGTGGCTTGTTTTGCTCACTTTGCCTTTTTGGACATCTTATTTATTAAGAGTATTTTCTTGGAAGATTATTCTTGGAACAAAAGGAGTTATAAACTCTTCATTGATCAACGCTGGAATTCTCAGCGAACCTCTTACATTTCTTATGTATTCAGAAACCGCAGTAGTTATTACTCTTACTCACGCATGGGCAGCATTTGCATTACTACCTTTATATGTTTCGTTAGAAAAAATTGACTTTTCGTTTATTGAAGCAGGAAGAGATCTTGGACTCTCTCGATTTGAAGTTTTTTGGAAAATTACATTTCCATTATCTTTACCTGGTGTAATAGGAGCGATATTAATCATATTCATTCCTACAGTAGGTGATTATGTCACTCCAGCCTTACTTGGAGGAACTGATGGTCGTATGCTTTCGAATATGATCCAGGCTTACTTTGGAAAAATAAATAATATTCCTCTTGGCGCAGCTTCAGCTACAATTATGTTAACAACTGTTATACTCATAACAATAATTGTGTCGAATGTAACAAAAAGACTTACACAAAGGTTAACTTAAAAATGAACGAAAAAAATAATACATTACTGATTTATACCCTTCTTTATTTTGTATTTCTTTATGTGCCAGTTTTATTCTTACCTATATTTAGTTTTAACGATGCAAATTATATGTCATTCCCTCTCGCTGGATTTACAACGGAGCACTATGAAGAGATGTGGTCAAAAAGAAATCTACATAAGGCTCTATGGGCAAGTATAAAAGTAGGAGTTGTTGCGAGTGTCATTAGTACAACAATTGCACTATTTGCAGCAAAGGCATTTGCTCGATATAAATTTAGAGGGGAAAAGATTTCTTATGGAGGTATAATGATGCCATTTTTGATACCTGAAATTATCTTGGCTGTAGCTATACTGATAATTTGGATCAATCTTGGATTTAAATTGGGACTTGTCCCAGTAACAATTGGCCACACTTTATTTTGTACACCTTTTGCAATGTTAATACTTATAGCCCGTATTGAAGGTTTTGATTTTTCACTTGAAGAGGCCTCTAGGGATTTAGGAGAAAATGCGTGGGGAACATTTTTTAGAGTGTCATTTCCATTATATTTGCCTGGTATAGTCGCCGCTCTTCTTCTAAGTTTCATAATTTCTTTTGATGAATTTATTCTTGCATTTTTTTTAACTGGAAGTGATGCAACGTTACCTATGTATATGTGGGGTCAAATGAGATTTGTTCAGAAGTTACCTCATGTACTGGCATTAGGAGCAGTAATTATTGTTTTTACTACTTTTATTGTTTTGTTAGCATTCTGGTTAAGAAATGTTGGACAAGGTAAAGCAAAGAAAGATATAGCTGTGAAATTATAAAAAACTATGAATAATTCATTTATACAAATCAATAATATTTCAAAACACTTTGCAGATGTAAAAGCAGTTGATGATGTTTCATTTGAGATTAAAGAAGGTGAATTTTTTTCACTTTTAGGACCTTCCGGATGTGGTAAGACAACATTGTTGAGGTTATTGGCAGGATTTGAATATCCAACTTCTGGAAATCTATTAATTGATGGGATAGATATTACAGCATTACCTCCAGACAAAAGACCTACAAATATGGTTTTTCAAAACTATGCAATTTTTCCTCATCTTAATGTTGAAAAAAATATTAAATTTGGACTAAGAAAACTTGGTTTAAGTCATGATGAGATAGGTAATAGAGTTAAAGATGTTCTTAAATTAGTAAAGCTTGAGGGCTATGAAGAAAGGTTTAGCAATCAACTATCTGGTGGTCAAAGACAGCGTGTTGCTCTTGCTAGAGCTTTAGTAAGGCAACCAAAAGTTCTATTATTAGATGAACCTCTAGGTGCTTTAGATAAAAAACTAAGAGATGAAATGCAATTAGAATTAAGAACGCTTCAAAAAAATATTGGAATTACTTTTGTATTTGTCACTCATGATCAACAAGAAGCCATAAGTATGTCAGACAGAGTTGCAGTTATGAATGATGGAAAAATTCAACAATTATCAGCACCCAACGAACTTTATAAGAATCCAAAAAATATATTTGTAAGTGATTTTATAGGTGAAACAAATTTTCTTAAAGCTGAGACTAAATCAAGTGATGGAGGATTCACCAATGTTTCAATCGAAGAATTGGGAGAATTTAAAATTAAAAATAATTTAAATATCGCAGCAAATTCTTCTGATGTTGTTTGTAGTGTTCGCCCAGAATCTATGATGATTTCAAAAGTGAAATCCGATTGGGATATTTGTCTTGATGCTAAGATTAGACAGACTTCATATTTAGGAGAAATGACTAGATTTTACGTTGAAGTTAAAGGAATAGATAAGACTATCACTGTTTCTTCACAACATTTTGACAACCAATCTTTTGAAAATAACGAGTGCTTTATAAGTATTAGTTTAGAAGATATTTCTTTATTGAATAAAAAATAGCCCGCCCTCAAAAAGAGAACAGGCTATTTAGATATTGAACTAAACTTTGATCAACCGCCAGCAACCATTTCAGCCCATTGAGCTTCCATGTAATCAGTTACTTCATCTGAAGGCATCACAGAGAACATTCCATTTGAAAGGTGTTCTGCAGGATTAGATGCTACTCCACGTTCAGCTAATTCATCAGCAGTAATTGTGCTAAAGCCTTTCATGTTTGAATGACCATAACCCCACTCACTTAGTAAGTAAGCAGAAGTTTCAGCACTCGTAGCTCCATTAATCATTGCATATGCTTTATCAAGATCTGCACCTTTAACAATGGCAAGCCCACAAGCCCACGTCATTGTTCCATTAGCAGGTTGCATCATTTTTGCTCCCGCATTCCATGCAATTTCGTTCCAACCAAGAGCTACATCTATTTCTTCGTTACCTAGCGCCTCTACCATTGAGGAAGTGTCTCCGAAGAATGCACGTATTTGTCCGTTATCTCTCATTTCACGAAACTTATTGATACCTTTATCAATAGCAGCTTTAGTTAATTGATCTTTTTCTCTGATATCAATTCCAAGATGATGCATCATTAAAAATAATGAGTCAGCAGCTGAGTCTAATATACCAACTTTACCTTTTACTCTTGGATCTTCCATTAGATCAAAACTTTCATTGTCAGCATTCATCCATGGAATTCGATCAGCCATGTAAAATAAAGTTGTATCACCCCAATCGATAGGTGCAAAATAGTTTTGACCATCAACAATACCGCTTGGCAGGTCTCTGACTTCAGGGAACATATCATCCCAATTATCTATACGAGAAGTGTCTAATGGTTCAAGCACTCCAGCTCTTACCCATCGAGCTATTTCACCTTGGCATGGCCAAGCTAAATCCACTTCAAAACCAGCTTTTAATTTTTGTAATCCTTCTTCAGCATCACCAAATGTTGCGTATTCTGGTGATCCATGTTCTTCTACATAAGATCCAAATAGTCCATCATCATCATATCCACCCCATAGAAAAACACTTCCAGGCTCATCAGCAAAAACCTTTGATGTAGTAAATAATCCGGTTATAAAAACCATCAATATTGCCACACCTAAAGTTTTTACTAAATAATTTTTAGTTTCATAGTATTTAGGCATTTTACCCCCCAATAAAAATTAATTAATTAATTAATTGCTACATGAACAATAATTTGAGAAAATTTCAATAAAAAATAGCAATTTTTATAAATTAGGTTTTAATTTATTATTTTGAAACCATGGTTCTATCTGTTCTAATTGATAGCCTGCTTGAAAAACGGGTATATCATCATAAGGCTTTCCAACTATTTGTACCCCAGTAGGCACGCCATTACTAGCTATTCCTGAAGGGATTGATAATACTGGTAATCGACAGAGTATATTAAAAGGATAACACAAAGTCCATCCAAGATCGGGTGAATTTATTTCTTTTCCATTAATTACTATTTTATCTTTAAACAGATTAATATCTGCCTTAACGGCAGGTATTGATAATGTAGGACAAATAAATGCATCGTATTTGTGTATTATAGGTCCAAATTCTTCATACATTTTACCAGCTATTTTATTGCATTCATATAATGTCATGCCTAAATCAACACCCATACTAGGATGATTAATTTTTTTTCTTTCAACTAATGCTTTGTTAATAATTCTAGCAGTCAAGCCAACATCTCTTGCATAATCTGTCAGCTCCTCTTCATGCTCAGGTATTAATTCTGCAATAAAATTAGCAAAAAGATGGGCATAATAATTATAACAAGTATCCTCAAGTTCTTTTTTGTTCCAGTTTATTTTAACTTCTTCAACTTTTGCACCTAATTCTTTTAATTTATTAATTATATCGAGTGTATTTTTTTCTACCTCTTTATCAATTTCAAAAAAACCAAGATTCATTGAATAAGCTATTTTCCAATTTTTAATATTATCAAATTTATTAGGGATATTTAATTTGGGTTTTAAACTAGTAATATCTTTAGGATGTGGTCCTGACATTACATTTTGCATTAGAGCACAATCTTTTACTGTTCTTGCCATTGGACCAACTACACAATATTGATCATGATTAAAAGGAGCTTCCTGAGGATTTCGACCATGAGGAGGTTTAAATCCAACTAGACCACAGGCAGAAGCAGGTATTCTTATTGAACCTCCAATATCAGAACCAGTTGCGAGAGTTGAACATCCAGCAGCTAGAGATGCACCTGAACCTCCTGATGAACCTCCAGGTGTATATTCCAAATTCCATGGATTTCTTGTAACGCCCCACAATTTCGAATGAGTGAATGAGGTAGTGGAAAATTCAGGCGTAGTTGTTCTGCAATGAATAACTGCTCCAGAATTAATAATTCTTTCAACATCAACCATAGTTTTTTTTGCTATGCGATCTTTTAATATCAAAGAACCATTAGTATTTGGCTGACCTTCGATATCCTCTTCATCTTTGATAGCAACAGGTATACCTTCTAGAGGGAGTGTTTTGGAGTTTGTAAAATATTTTTGCTCTGATTTTTTTGCATATTCAATTGCTTTTTCATAAAAAGTAAAGTTATGAGCATTTATTTTAGGATTAATCTTTTGCGATCTTTCAATTACAGAATTTACTAGTTCTACAGGAGATAATGACTTATCTTTAAATTTTTTAATTGCTTCAACAGCTGATATATAATGTAGATCCATAGATATTGCTTTAATTTAATTAAATAGACATTCAATTATTTTTTTCATATAAATTTATATGACTTTTAAAAATAGCAAAGTTTTAATTGCTACAGCTGATGAATTTAATTCTTTTAAAGAAAAAAATCCTGAAATTAAATATATAGATGCTATTTTAAGTGACTTATCAGGTGTTATTAGAGGTAAAAGATTGCCAATTAACGACGCTGAAAAACTATTTAAGTCAGGAATTCAATTTTGTTATTCAACATTTTTACTAGATGTAACTGGTTATTGTCCTGATGCCGCAGGGAGAGGTTTTACTGATGGAGATCCAGATGCAACTTATTTTCCTGTGGCTGGCACTTTAAAAAAAATGCCATGGCATAAAGATTCTTTGGGGCAAGTTTTAATTACAATTCAAGATGACTCACGTTACAGCTCTATAA
This sequence comes from uncultured Alphaproteobacteria bacterium, assembly GCA_902561355.1. GTDB lineage: Bacteria > Pseudomonadota > Alphaproteobacteria > HIMB59 > CACPNW01. The sequence continues at coordinate 54,477 of CACEPG010000002.1, read as the reverse complement.
TAGATCCAAGAAATGTACTAGCTAGAGTTTTAGATAGAATTGAAGATTTAAATTTACAATTTAAAGTTGCTTTTGAATTAGAATTTTATCTTTTTAAAAAAAGAAAAAATATTTCTGAAAAACCAGAACCAGCAATATCAAACGAAACTAATAAACAAAGTGAAGGAACTCAAGTTTATGGAATGCGAGAATTAGATGAATTCTATGATTTTTTAGAAGATGTTAATAAATTTTGTAAAATACAAAATATTCCTGCATCAACTGCTTCATCTGAATTTGCTCCTGGACAATTTGAAATAAATTTAAATCATACCAATGATATTCTTAAAGCTGCAGATGATTCAGCGTTACTAAGAAGAGTTATAAAAGAAACTGCAATTAAGCATGATTATGAAGCAAGCTTCATTTCAAAGCCATTTATTGAGCAAACTGGTAGCGGCATGCATGTTCATATAAGTTTGTTTAATGAGAAAAATCATAATATTTTTTCTGGAGCTAAAGAAGAGGGTAGTGAACAATTACATTATGCAATAGGTGGCTTACAACAAACGTTATATGATAATTTTTTAATATTTGCTTCTAATGTAAATTCTTATAGGCGTTTTGAGCCTGATCAATTTGTTCCTGTAAACAATTCGTGGGGTCCTAATAATAGATCAGTTGCTTTTAGAATTCCAAGAAGCGATGAAAAATCTAAAAGGATTGAGCATAGGGTAGCAGGAGCTGAAGCTAATTCTTATTTAGTTCTTTCTGCTATTTTATCTGGAATTCATTATGGTCTTATTAACAAAATATCTCCTACAAATTTTCGAATTGATAATGCTTGTACTGACCCTGATCCTGAAATGCCCAAATCTATTGAAAAAGCTATTCAATTATTTGAAGACTCAAAATTTTGTATTGATTATTATTCAAAAGAATATGTGACAATGTATGCTGATTTAAAAAGAAAAGAAATCGAATCTTTTCGTTCTGAAATTTCTGATATTGAATATAAGTGGTATCTTAATCTTTAATTTTTCCATCTAGCGTTAAAATTTCTTCATACAAATCAGTTCTTCGATCTCTAAAAAGTCCCCAATTTCTTCTAAATAAATGATCTTCTTCAGTATTAATTTCTGCAACAATTATTTCTTCTTTATCCTTTGATGCCTCTTCTAATATTTTACCAGATCTGTCACAAATAAAAGATCTACCATAAAAACCATTTGTTTGCCCTTTAACTGATTCTGAACCAACTCTATTTGAAGCAACAACAGGAATTATATTTGCAGCTGCATGACCTTGCATGACTCTTTGCCAAGCTCCAGAACTATCATACTCACTCATTAATTCGTCCCCTATTGCAGTTGGGTAAAATAATATTTCTGCTCCTTTTAAAGCCATAATTCTTGCAGCTTCAGGAAACCACTGGTCCCAACATATACCAATACCTATTTTCCCAAATTTTGTTTCCCAAACTTTAAAGCCGGTATTACCCGGATTAAAATAGTATTTTTCTAAATATCCAGGACCATCAGGGATATGAGATTTTCGATATTTTCCTAATATTGCTCCATCAGCATCAATAACAGCAATTGAATTAAAATATGCATTATTATCTCTCTCAAAAAAACTAATTGGCAAAACAACATTAAGTTTTTTAGCCAAATCACTCATCATTCCAAGTACTTTATTGTTTTCAAATGTTGCAGCTAATTTAAAAATTTCCTCATCATATTGAATACAAAAATATGGAGTTTGAAATAGTTCTTGTAGAAGGATTATATTAGCACCTTCTGCAGCACTCTTATTAATTAAATCTTTAGCTTTATTAATATTTTCATCAATAGTCCAACTGCATGTCATTTGGGTTGCTGCAACTTTAACTTTCATATCTATTCTTTCTTTTCTATTTCACACTTAGAGGTTGTTGTTGTGTTATACAATGTACATTTCCTCCTCCAAGAGAAATATCTTTACCATCAATAGCAATAATTTTTCTATCAGGAAAGGTAGATTGTATAATAGTTTGAGCATTTACGTCAGCTTTTTCATCATCAAATCTTGGCATAACTATACCCTGGTTAGCAATATAAAAATTAATATAAGAACTTGGCTCTTCATCATTAGGTATAAGTCTTTTTTTAGACATTTCAATTTCAATAATTTTTAATCTTTTACCTTTGCTATTAGTCGATGTTTTTAAAATTTCTAAATTTTCATTTATTTTTTCATAAAAAGGATCTTGTTTGTCACTACAACCTAAAGCTAAAATAGTTTCCGGGTTAGCAAAGCATGCAATATTGTCTACATGACCATCTGTTCCTTCATCAGTTCCATTTTTAAGCCAAATAATTTTACTTATATTAAAATATTCTTTTAGATTATCTTCAATTTTTTCTTTTGTAAGCTTAGGATTTCTATTTTTATTAAGTAAACATTGTTCTGTTGTTATTAAAGTTCCATTCCCATCAACATGAATAGATCCTCCCTCAAGTACCATATTATTTTTGAAATATTTTGCTGATGAATTTTCAATCATAAATTTAGCTATTTTATTATCTGAGTCATAAGGTTTAAATTTGCCCCATCCGTTAAATTCCCAATCAATCCCTCCAAGTTTATTTTCATTATTTAACAAAAAAATTGCTCCACTGTCTCTTGACCAACAATCATCAATTTGATGTGCAATTATTTCTACCTTTGAATCAAGTATATTTTTTGCGCTTATTAAATGATCAGGATGCACAATCATTTTTACTTTTTCAAATTCACAAATTGCTTTTGCAACATTAGCCCATGCTAATCTTCCTTTTTCAAAATCAAAATGGGACCAAGATGGTATATCACCATAACTATTATGATTTGGATTGTCATATGGCCATTGCATCCAGCAACATTCATGAGTATACCATTCAGCAGGCATGTGATAATTATTTATTCTAGGCGTGCTCATTTTGTTTATCTATCTATAATTGAGCAATACATTAAATATAATCTTAAATAAAATAATCTTAATTTAGGAAAAGGAAACTTTTTTGGTAAACCTTGATAAAATTTTGATATATTTAAAACTTTACTGTTTGAAATTATTAATTTTGATAACTCATTGCCAGACCATGGGGCTGTATTAACTCCATTAGCTTGATAACCAAAACTGTAATAAATTTCATCATCTTCAAGTTTTCCTATAGATGGTGTTAATTTAGCTGTCATCGCAACTAATCCCCTCCAGTGAAAATCAATATTAACATGACTCCAATTAGGAAAAACTTTTTTCATTTGTTGCTCCATTTTTTTAGATTTATCTATTGAAGATTTTTCACTACCAATTACATCTCCTCTAGCACCAAATAAAAAACGATTATCTTTTAATAACCTGTAATAAAAAAGTAAATTTCTAATATTAAGTACTGGGTTATTAGTAACATAATTATGTGATTTTAATTCATCTTCTGTAAGTGGTCTCGTAATTATAATATTTGATATAACTGGTAATATTCTATTATTTAATTTAGGAAAAAGATCATCTTGATAAAAGCCATTTGTAGCCATTACAATTTTATTTGCTGTGATAATGTGTCCGTTTGATATTATATTAAATTTTCCAGATTTTTTTTCTATTTTGCTTACTTTACTTTTTTGAAATATTTTTACCCCAGAAATTTTAGCTTCTTTAGCTAATCCTAATAAAAATTTTAACGGGTTAATAGCAAAACCAGGTTTATATGAAAACGCACCATACTGTTCATTGCCCATATGACCTATTTCATTAAACTCTTCTCTAGCAAAGACCTCTGTTTCTATTCCAAATTCATTTTTGTATAAACTAGCTTCTTCTTTAATTGAATCAAAATAACTTGGATGAGGTGCAACTTCATAATTACAATCACCAGTTAAATCACAATTAATTTTATATTCATCAATTAAGTTTTTAGTAAAGTTTGAGCCCTCAACAGTATTTTTAAAAAATTTTTTTGTTTCTTGTTTTCCATGTTTATTAATCATTTTTTTAACAGACATCTTTGCTGGTGGAATACAACAAAAACCGGCATTTCTAGCAGAAGAACCCCATCCTATATGTCCTGCTTCCAATAAAACTACATCTTCATTATATTTTTTAGCTAAAGATAAGGCACAGCTAATACCAGTATAACCTGCGCCTATTACTAAGATATTAGTTTTAGTATTTTTTTCAAAAGTTTTATATTTATTACTTGTGTTAATTGTTGTTTCCCAATAACTTTTTATGGGTTCATCAAACTTATAAATATCTTTATGATATAAATTGTTCATCAGTAATTTATAAATTTCATTGAATGCTTATTCAATCAATATTATATATATTATTATGAATAATGTTGATTTAAAAAAATTAATCAAACAGCAAAAACCTAATTTTACATTAGATCAGGAGTTCTATATAGATGACTATATATTTGATTTGGATATAAAAAATATATTTTCTAAGCAATGGGTATTTGTAGGGCATGTTTCTAGAATTCCTAAATATGGTGATTATTTTCTTTTTAATATAGGCAATGAATCAATTATAATTATACGTGACAAAGACGATTTAATTCATGCCCATTACAATGTTTGCCGTCATAGAGGTTCACATATTTGTTTGGAAGAAGAAGGAAATAAAAAACTATTAGTATGCCCATATCATGCTTGGAGTTACAACTTAGATGGTTCTATAAAATCAGCTAGAATGATGGATGATAATTTTAAAAAAAATGATTGGAGTTTGAATAAGTGTAATTTGAAAATCTTTGAAGGATTAATATTTATCAATTTATCAGAAAATCCTAATAGTTTTGATGAATTTATCTCTCCTACTGAAAAATTTATTGAATTTCATGGATTAAGTGAAGCAAAAATTGCTCACAGACAATTCTATCCTACGAAAGGCAATTGGAAACTTACACTTGATAATTTTCATGAATGTTATCATTGTCAACCAGCACACCCTGAATATTGCTCGGTTCATGATAGTGAATATATTATTGCATATGGCGCAGGAAGCAATACTGGACCAGAGTCAGATAAATTTAACAAAGTTTTGGAAGATTGGAATAAAAAGACAATCAAGATGGGTCATCTTACAGGTGAATATTATGAAACTGAATTTAATGATTATTCTAGAAGTGCTGAAAGAACACCTCTTAAAGCAGGCAAATATACAGAAACAAAATCAGGAAAACCTATTTCAAAATTAATGGGTAAATTTAAAGAATACGATTGTGGCTACACATCAGTAGGCACTTCTCCTTTTAACAGTTTATTGATGTGCAATGATTTTGCAACATTGTTTACTTTTATTCCTATTTCACCATTGTACACACAAGTTGAATTAATGTGGTTAGTTCACAAAGATGCAGAGGAGGGTAAAGATTATAATTTAGAAGAAATGAAATGGATGTGGGATATGACTACCATTGCTGACAAAACAATTATTGAGAATAATCAGAAAGGCGTATTATCGAGTAAATATGTTCCTGGACCACTTTCCAATATGGAGAAAGGGTTAGAAAAATTTAAGTCGTGGTATTTGAAACATCTAGAAATTTGCTTGTCTTAAACATTCAATAATAAAAATTCTCTTTCCCAAGAACTTATTACTTTTAGATAAGCTTGATTTTCAACTCTTCTAATAGCTGCAATAGTACGGACAAATTTTTGATTAAATACATCATTTATCTGATCATTCTTTTCAAATAATGAAATTGCTTGTTCCATATTTTTTGGTAAAAAACTTTTTTGATCACCAAATACACTTTTTTTGGTCTCGGCACTTGGCTTAATTTTATTTTTTATACCTAAATAGCCAGCTGCTAAATTAGCAGCTATTACAAGGTATGGATTAGTATCAGATCCAGAAATTCTATTTTCTATTCTCATACTATGTTCTTCATTAGATGGAATTCTAAAACCACATGATCTATTTCCAATGCCCCAGTTAGTATTCCTAGGAGCATCCCAAGTTGCAAATAATCGCCTATAAGAATTAATGTTAGGTGCATGAATTGGCATTAATTTTGGTGTGAATTCTTGAAGTCCACCAATATAATTTTTCATTAAATTAGATATTGTATTTTTTTTGCTATAAAAAATATTTTTGTTATTTTTTTTATTTAATAATGATTGATGTAAATGTAATGAACTTCCTGGTTGATTCTCCATAGGTTTAGCCATGAAAGTTGCATATAATTTATGTTTTATCGCTGCTTGTCTTAATGTTCTTTTAAATAAAAATACTTGATCAGCTAATTCTAGAGGTTCCCCATGCTGAAAGTTAATTTCCATTTGAGCTGATCCACTCTCATGGTTAATAGTATCAATTTCAATATTCTGTTGTTCACAAAAATTATATACATCTTCAAATAAGTTATCAAATTCGTTAACTGCATCAATGCCAAAAGCTTGCTTACCAGTTTCTACTCTACCTGATTGACCAGTAGGTACTTCTAGAGGATAATCAGCATCAGAATTAGGTTTAACTAAATAAAACTCAACTTCTGGAGAAATTATCGGTTGATATCCTAATTCTTCATAAAGTTTTAATATTTTTTTTAATACTGTTCTGCTAGCATTAATTACTTGAGTTCCATTAAGATTTACAGCATCACAAATAACTTGTGCTGTTGGATCTTCGTACCAAGGTACATTTCTAATGGTATTAAAGTCTGGTCTTAAAATTACATCTATATCTGTTGGATTATAGACATCAATAGGTAATTCTTCATCTTCTGTAGCATAACCACCGGATATTGTTTGAATAAATACTGATTGTGGCAATCTATGACTATCATTTTCTAAACCTTTAATAAACTTTTTTGTAGGAACAATTTTTCCACGAGCTATGCCTCCTAAATCCGGTACTAAGCACTCAACTTCAGTAATTGAGTTTTCTTCTAACCATTTTTGAAATTTATTTTCCATAAATATGAGTGTATGTTTACTTATTAATTATTAATCATTAATGAAAGTATTATGTTTCATACAAAAAAAAGAACTTTTGAGCAACATCATAATGAAAATATTACTTATTATCAATTTTCTACTATCAATACAGTTAATCATAAGCAATTAAATGAAAGCATTGATACAGATATTTGTATTGTTGGAGGAGGTTTAACAGGTTTATCTGCAGCATTACATTTATCAAATAAAGGATATTCAGTTACAATTTTAGAAGCAAATAAAATAGGTTCAGGCGCATCTGGTAGAAATGGAGGTCAACTTGGAATAGGAATGCGGAAAGATCAATTTTATTTAGAAAAAAAATTTGGTACTGAAAAAGCTAAAATATTTTGGTCAGTTGGATTAGATGCTGTTCGGAATGTATTAAAATTAATTAAAAAATACGAGATTGATTGTGCTATTAAACCAGGAGTTCTTCATGTTGGCAATACCAATAAAGATTATAAATATTTTTTAGATGAAATTAATCATTTACAAAAAAATTATAATTATGAAGAAATTAAATATTTTGATGAGAAAGCAATAAAAGATGAAATTTTAAGCGATCGTTATTATTCAGGAATTCTGTTGAAAGATAGTTTTCATTTAAATCCTCTAAAATTAACTTATGGTTTAATGAATGCCTGTTTAAAAAATGGTGTTAAAATTTATGAAAATAGTCCAGTTAATCAAATAATTGAAAAATCAAATAATATAGAAGTTAAATCTAATTTAAATCTTATAAATACTAAAAAATTAGTTGTTTCATGTAATGGTTATCTTGATAATTTACTTGGTTCTGTAAGAAATTATTTTATGCCAATAAATAATTATATTATAGCAACAGAGCCACTGGGTGAAAAATATGCAAGAAAATTAATTAAAAGAGATGTAGCAGTAAGTGACTCAAGGTTTATGATAGATTATTTCAGATTTTCAGAAGATTCAAGGTTGTTGTTTGGTGGGCCAGAAACTATAACATCAAATTTTGTTAAGGATGCAAAAAAATTTGTCTCAAAAAGGATGATAAAAGTTTTCCCAGATTTAAAAGATGTAAAAATTGATTTTGCATGGGGAGGAACACTTGCTATATCAGTTAATAGAATGCCTCAATTTGGAACATTGATGAAAGAAAAATTATATTATGCCCATGGTTATTCTGGGCACGGGTTGGCTATGAGTATTATGGGCGGTAAGTTGGTCGCTGATAAAATTATAGGAAAGAATGATTTATTTGACTTATTTGCAAATATTTTTCATTTAAAAATACCTGGTGGAGATATTTTAAGAAGACCAATCTATTCATCTTCTATAATATATTACAGACTTTTAGATTATATTAGTAGATTATAATAAAAATTATCTAATTTTTTTTTTATAAGATGCTTTTTTTAATCTATCGTTAATTACTTTACCTAGCCCTTTGTTAGGTATAGGTGCAACAGATATCTTTTCACATTTTGAATTATCAATTAAGTTTAAATAATGATAAAATTTTTTACTTGCTTCTTTTAGATTCCTTTTTTTACTTAAATTTAAATTTATTATCTTTGATTTTAAATTGTTTTTTCCAAAATTTAAAAGACCCTCACCTAATTTAATATTTTTAACATTCATTCTTAATGTTTTTTTTGGTGAATAATGTTTGCGTTGATTTCCTGGAGATAAGCGAGTTTTATTTACAATTATTATTTTATATTTTCTTATTTTATTTTTTATTGTTTCTTCAGTTAAACTTCCTAGTCTTAGAATTTTAATATCTTTTTTAGAAGTTTTTATTACTGTTGATTCAAGACCAAGTTTCGATGACCCATTATCAAGAGTAAATATATTTTTTTTCAAAATGGGATCTAAATCATCAATAATAGTAACTGATGTTTTAGTATTGATATTTGCACTTGGTGCAGCAATTGGGAAATCTATAGAATTAAGAAGTTTTAGTGCTATTTTGTTGCTAGGTATTCTGCATCCAACCCATAAAGACCTATTAGAAACTAAGCTTGTAATTTTTGAATCTGGTTTTTTTTTTAAAATTAATGTTAAAGGTCCTGGCCAAAATTTTTTAGCTAATGTAATATCAGTATCATTTAAAAAAAAATTTTCGTGAACTTTTTTTATTGATGAAAAATGACAAATTATTGGGTTATTTGTTGGTCTTTTTTTCTTATCATATATTAATTTGACTGCTTTTGGATTATTAGCATTGCCTCCAATTCCGTAAACAGTTTCTGTGGGAAAAATAACTAACCCACCTTTTTGAAGTATAATTTTAGCAAATTTTATTAAATTTTGTCCCATATTTATTTTAAAATTGTTTCCATATAATATTAAAATAGTTATTATCTATTCAAAATATTACAACAATTAATCATGGGCAAAATTATAGCATTTTCAAATCAAAAAGGTGGATCGGGAAAATCAACTTTAACTGCTAATATGGCTGTTCTATGGAGCAATAGTGGATATAAAGTTGCTGTAATTGATGCTGATGCTCAACAAAGTCTAACTTACTGGCTTACTGAAAGAAAAAAATATTACGGTGAGGATGATATTGGCATAGATTCATATCAATTCGATGTTAGAAATCTTGCGGAAGAATTAAAAAATATTAAAAGAAAATATGATTTTATTCTAATTGATAGCCCTCCATCAATTACGTTTGAAACAATTCAAATAGTCAAGGTTGCTAATGGACTTTTTGTTCCAGTTCAACCAAGTCCATTAGATTTAATGGCAACTTTACCTTTTTTGCAAATTGCAAAACAAGAAAGAAAAAATCCAATTATTATTTTAAATAGAGTCATGCCAAGAGCAAAATTAACTGAAGCAATGATTTTAAGATTGAGATATGCAGGAGCAAAAATTGCACGATCAAGAATTTCAAGCAAAGTAATATTTGCTGAAACTTTTTCTGTAGGCAGAGGAGTTATCGACATTAATATCACTTCAGACGCTTCTAAGGAAATTATTAATACTGGTAATGAGATTATAAGAAATTTATAATTTTCAATGATAAAAGTTACAACCGTTATATTGGCTGCTGGTAAAAGTACAAGATTCAAAGGACCTAAAAGTAAATTACTACAAGAATTAGCTGGATTACCAATAATTTGTCATGTTGTTAACGCTGCAAAAAAAATTTCTGGTCAAGATGTTATTATTGTCTGTAATAAAAACAACATAAAAGATTTAAAATTATTAATTAAAGATTGTAAATTTGTTATTCAAAAAAATCAAAAAGGAACTGCTGATGCTATTAATTCAGCAAAAAAACTAATTAAACAAAAAAATCTTTTGATTTTATTTGGAGATGTGCCTTTGTTATCAATCCAAACAATTAAAAAATTAATATTGAATTTTAAAAAAAATAATAGTTTAGCTAGTATGTTAGCTTTTACTACATTAAATCCATATGGTTATGGAAGAATTAAATTAAAAAAAAATAAAATTTTAAAAGTAATAGAAGAAATAAATGCCAACAATGAGGAAAAAAAAATCACAATTTGTAATTCAGGAATAATGTTAGTTAATTCTAATGTTTTTTTTAAAAATTTATATTTAATTAAAATTAATAAAATTAACAAAGAAAAATATTTGCCAGATATATTTGAAATTTACTCAAAAAACAACAATCCTTTTTCTTTTATAATTTCACCTGAAGATGAAATGCACGGTGTTAATACTTTAAGTGATTTTATAAATGTTGATAATATACTTCAAAAAAAATTGATTAAAAATTTTATAGATAAAGGGGTTTTAATATCAAAACCTGAAACATGTTTCTTTAGCTTTGATACCATTGTTGAAAAAGGTGTAATAATTGAACAAAATGTCACAATTAAAAATAATGTAAAAATTAAATCAGGAACATTAATTAAAAGTAATTCTTATCTAGAAGGAGCTAAAATAGAAAAAAATTGCATTATAGGACCTTTTGCAAGGATAAGGCCTTCTTCATTAATACGCAAGAATTCAAAAATTGGTAATTTTGTTGAAGTTAAAAATTCAATAATAGGTGAAAAATCATCGATAAGTCATTTATCATATATTGGGGATAGTAATATTGGTAAGAATGTTAATATTGGCGCTGGAACTATTACTTGCAATTTTGATGGAAAAATAAAAAACAAAACTATTATAAAAGAAGGCTCTTTTATCGGTTCAAATTGTTCTTTAGTAGCACCTTTAGTAATAAACAAAAATGTCAAGATAGGAGCTGGTAGTGTAATTACTCAAGACATACCATCAAATAACTTAGCTATTGAGAGATCTCAGTTAAAAATAATCAAAAAAAAGTAACATTTTCAATTAATAAACTTGTCTGAAGATTCTAATAAGTTTATTAGCCCTTTTTATAATGAATAATAAATGGTCACCTGATAGTTGGAGAAGTAAAAAAGCTAAGCATATACCTAAATACGCTGATGTAACTGAATTAAAAAATTCTCTTAACAAGATAAAAGCATACCCTCCATTAGTATTTGCAGGAGAAGCTAGATCATTAAAGTCTAGATTATCTGAAGTGGCAAATGGTAAAGCTTTTTTATTACAAGGAGGGGATTGTGCAGAAAGTTTTGCAGATTTTCATCCTGATAATATTAGAGATACCTTTAAAGTTATTTTGCAAATGGCAGTAGTCCTAACTTTTGGATCTTCATGTCCTGTAGTTAAGGTTGGAAGAATAGCAGGTCAATTTGCAAAACCCAGATCTCAAGATATGGAAACAGTTAATGGTGTAGAAATGGAATCCTATAAAGGCGATATAATTAATGGTATTGAATTTACTAAGGAATCTAGAAAACCTGATCCTGATAGATTAATTAGGGCTTATAATCAATCTGCTGCAACTTTAAATCTGATCAGAGCTTTTTCTCAAGGAGGTTTCGCAAATTTAAACAAAATTCATCAATGGAATCTTAATTTTGTTGAAGAAGAAAATGCAAAAAAATTTAGAGAGATTTCTCTAAGAATTGACGAGTGTTTAGCCTTTATGAATGCTTGTGGAATAAATGAAAAAAATGTTAGACAGCTTTATGAAACTGAATTTTATACTAGTCATGAGGCTTTATTGTTAGATTATGAAGAAGCTTTGACTAGAATTGATAGCACTACTGGTAAATGGTATGATGTTTCTGCGCATATGCTATGGGTTGGTGATAGAACTCGCCAAATTGATGGATCTCATATTGAATTTTTAAAAGGTATTGAAAATCCTATAGGTATTAAAGTAGGCCCCACAACAGATTCTGAAGAACTTATAAAAATTTTAGAATTATTAAATCCAAATAATGAATCAGGAAGAGTTACACTAATATGCAGAATGGGTGCTGATAAAATAAATTCTATTTTACCAAATATCATTAATAAAGTTAAAAAAGAAGGTAGTAATGTTGTTTGGGCATGTGACCCAATGCATGGAAATACAATTAAGTCAAATACAGGTTATAAAACTAGACCTCTAACAAACATATTTTCAGAGATACAAAAGTTTTTTCAAATCCATAAATCTATAGGTACTTATCCTGGAGGGGTTCATTTAGAAATGACTGGTCAAGATGTTACTGAATGTATGGGAGGTTTACAAGAAATTACTGATGAAGATCTTAAAAATAGATATCACACTTTTTGTGATCCAAGACTAAATGCATCCCAATCTTTAGAGCTTGCATTTTTGATATCAGATTTTTTAAAAGATGAAAATTTTTTATCTTCACAATCTTCCAATTCATAAAATAAAATATATTTAAAATTTATGAATATTGACCAAAAAATAGATTTTATTATAGCTTGGATTAAAAAATATATTAAAGATTTAAAGTTTCAACCAGTAAGCCTTGTTATAGGTGTTTCTGGTGGCGTAGACTCAGCATTAACAAGTACTTTATGTGCTAAAACTGGTTTAAAAACTATAGCAATATCAATGCCTATTAAACAAAATATTAATCAACATGATTTAAGCTTAAGGCATTTAAACTGGTTACAAGATAATTTTAGTAATGTTGAGACTTCTATAATTGAATTGGACTCAGTATTTAATTCATTTGAATCAAAATTAGAAAATTTTAATAGTGAGCTTGCCTTTGCTAATTCTAGATCACGTTTACGTATGGTAACATTGTATCAAGTAGCACAATCCAATAACGGATTAGTTGTAGGAACCGGTAATAAAGTTGAAGATTTTGGTGTAGGATTTTATACAAAATATGGTGATGGTGGTGTAGATATTTCTCCTATTGCAGATTGTACTAAATCTGATGTATGGGATATGGCTGAAAAACTAGGTATAATTAAAGATATTGTCCAAGCTGATCCAACTGATGGTTTATGGGATGATAATCGAAATGATGAAAATCAACTTGGATTAAGCTATAAACAAATTGAAGAAGCGATGATAAATAAAAATAGTGAGCATTATAAGAAATATTATAAAATTAGAGAACCAAATTTACATAAAATGAAGCCTATACCAGTATGTGTTTTTCCAAAAAAGTAATATGAAATGCAGATTTGCCCCTAGCCCAACTGGAAAGATACATGTTGGAAACGTTCGTTCAGCTATATTAAATTGGGCTTATTCAAGTATCAATAATGGAGAATTTATTTTAAGAATAGATGATACTGATCGACAAAGATCAACGAAAGAAAATGAAGATAGTATTAAAAAAAATCTAAAATGGCTTGGGTTAAATTGGAATAAATCTTTTAATCAATCCGATAGATTTGATTTGTACAATAAAAAAATAGAAAAACTTAAGATTGATAAAAAACTTTATCCTTGCTTTGAAACTCCTGAAGAACTTGCACTTAAGAAAAAATCTTTACTTTCTTCTGGTAAACCTCCTATATATGACAGGTCTGCTTTAAAATTATCAAGTGATGAGATAAGTTTAAAAATTAAAAGTGGTATAAAGCCTCACTGGCGATTTAAATTAGAAGATAAAGAAATTTTATGGAATGATTTGATTAAAGGTACAGTAAAATTTAACACAAAAAATTTAAGTGATCCAATATTAATTAGAGAGGACGGAAGTTTATTGTATCATCTGCCATCAGTTATAGATGATATAGAAGAAGATATAACAGATATTATAAGAGGCGAAGATCATATAACAAATACAGCTTATCATATTCAAATCTTTGATGCGCTTGATAGCAAGTCTCCTAATTTTGCCCATCATCCTTTCTTAACTGATAATCAAGGTAAAGGTTTTGGGAAAAGAATAGGAAGCTTATCTATTGATAAATTAAAAGAAGAAGGATTTGAAAATCTAACAATCCTTAATTATTTGATGCACATTGGTTCAAGTAAAGATATCAAAGTTGAAACTTATATTGAAGATATATTAAAAAATTTTGATATCAAAAATATTTCCACTTCTTCCTGCAAATTTTCATTAGATATATTAAAATCGCTTAATTCTGATACAATTAAATCATATAGCTTTAATAACATTGCCTCACGTTTAGATATAATAAGTAATAATATATCCAAAGAAAAGTTTTGGAGATTCAGTAAAAATAATCTAAATTTTTTTTTTAGAAATTAAAGAATGGGAAAGATCAATAACTTCTGTAATTAAATTAGAAAACTATAATATTGATAAAAAACTAATCACTGCTGCTATTGAAAATATCCCTCCTGAACCTTTTGTTGAAAATAGTTGGGATTTGTGGGTTGATGCAATTAGTAAAGCTTCTGGATTCAAAGGTAAGGATTTATTTATGCCTTTAAGAATTATATTAACTGGTTTAAAAAAAGGTCCAGAGTTAAAATATTTTATGCCATTGGTTAATAAAGACATAATTCTTAGAAAATTTGGAAAATTATAGTAAAATATAATTATTACTCTAATACCCCAATATAATTATGGAAAAAGAAGAAAAAATTTATTTATTTGATACAACGTTGCGAGATGGTCAGCAAACAACAGGTGTGAATTTTTCTGTTAGTGATAAAATGATTATTTCTCAAAACTTAGATGAATTAGGTATAGATTACGTGGAAGGAGGATGGCCTGGGGCAAATCCAACTGATAATGATTTTTTTTCTAGAAATTTAAATTTTAATAATGCTAAATTTACTGCATTTGGTATGACTAGACGTCCAGGTAGAAGTGCAGAAAATGACCCTGGTCTGAATTCATTAACAAATAGTCAAGCTTCAACAATTTGCATAGTAGGTAAATCTTCATCTTTTCATGTTGAGAATGCTCTCGGGATTTCTGAAGAAGAAAATCTTTCAATGATTAAGGATAGCATTTTATATATCAAAAATAAAAATAAAGAAGCAATATTTGACGCTGAACATTTTTTTGATGGATTTAAACAAAATAAAGAATATTCATTAAAATGTATAGAAGAAGCATACAAATCTGGTGCTAGATGGGTAGTTCTTTGTGATACTAATGGAGGAACATTACCACACGAAATCAAAAGTATAATTGAGGAAGTGATTAAAGTAATTCCAGGAAAAAATTTAGGTATTCATGCACATAATGATACCGAAAATGGAGTAGCTAATGCTTTAGCAGCAATTTATGCAGGTGTTAGACAAGTACAAGGAACAATAAATGGACTTGGTGAAAGATGTGGGAACACGAACTTAACTTCATTAATACCTACATTAATTTTAAAAACCAAATATGAAACTAGCATAGATTTGAATAAATTACAGTTTATTACCAAAATATCAAAATTATTAAATAATCTTTTAAATAGACCTAACTCAAAAAATGCAGCATATGTTGGTGAGAACGCTTTTTCACATAAGGGAGGATTGCATGCTTCTGCAGTGGCTAAAAATCCAGTTACTTATGAACATATAAAACCTGAACTAGTAGGTAATTCAAGAAACGTAATAGTGTCGGATCAAGCCGGAAAGGCTAATCTACAAAGTCAACTTAAAAAACTTTCAATTGAAATAGATGATGAAAAAATTAATGAAATATTAGATGTAATTAAACAAAAAGAATCTGAAGGTTTTTCTTATGATACAGCATTGGCAAGTTTTGAACTATTGGTCAGAAGGCATTTAGGAAGTTTAAATGATTTTTTTAATTTAACAAAATTTCGAGTAACAGATGAAAGAAGATGGAATGCAAAAGGAAATTTAGTTACAGATTCAGAAGCAACTGTATATTTAACTGTTAAAAAACAAGAAAAAATGACTGTTGGTGTTGGTAATGGACCTGTAAACGCAATTGATAGTGCTTTACGTCAAGCACTTGTAAATTTTTATCCAACATTAGTTGATCTTAAATTGACTGATTATAAAGTAATGATTTTATCATCAGAAAAAGGTACTGGCGCTATTACAAGAGTATTGATAGAGTCAACTGATAACTCTAACATACATTGGACAACAGTAGGTGTATCTTCAAATATAATTGATGCATCGTACAATGCAATTTATGATAGTATAACTTATAAGTTATTTAATGATTTGAGATAAAAATCTTGATTCTTAATAAAACCACTATTGTATTAGTCAGACCGCAACTACCTGAAAATATAGGGATGGTTGCTAGAACAATGGATAATTTTGGATTTAAGAATTTAATATTAGTTTTACCAAGAGAAAAATGGCCAAATAAAAAATCATTACAAGCATCAAAACATGCAAAAAAAATTATAGAAAATACAAAATTATATTTTAATATTGAAGAAGCTTTAAAAAAATTCAATTTAGTTATTGCAACTAGTAATAGAAGTCGACATTTACAAAAAAGAACATTTAATAATTTTTTAAAATTTAATCAAATATTAATAGATGAAAAAAAATCAGCAATATTATTTGGTCCAGAGAATTCTGGGTTAACTAATAATGAATTGAGATTAGCTGATTATATATTTACTATTCCTACATTTGGCTCTAACAAATCTTTAAATTTATCACATGCAGTTTCAATAATAACGTATAAATTAAATGAAAAAAAAATTAATGATAAAAAATTTAAAAAAAGCAACTAATATAAATTCAAAAGAACAAGCTTCTAAATATGAAATTTCTGAATACATGAAATTTTTAATAGAGAATTTGGATAAAAGTAATTTTTTTTACCCTATCGAAAAAAGAGAAAGTATGATTAACAATATTTTTTCTATATATTCAAAAGCTGATTTATCAAAAAAAGAGCTTAATATGTTATGGGGAATGTTAAAAAAACTTCGAAAATAAGCCAAAAATGGATAATATTCAATTTGACATCAATAATTTTATGTCTATATACCCCGTAAAACATGACTAAAAGAAGTTCAGCTAAATACAAGATAGATAGAAGACTTGGTTGTAATTTGTGGGGTAGACCTAAAAGTCCATATAATAAAAGAAATTCAAGACCTGGACAGCATGGAGCAATGAGTCAAAGAAAAAAACTTTCAGACTATGGAAATCAACTATTTGCTAAACAAAAGCTAAAATTTTACTATGGCGACCTTACTGAAAAACAATTTAGAAGAATTTATCACAAGGCATCAAATATTAGAGGAGATACAAGCCAAATACTTATCGAACTTCTTGAAAGAAGATTGGATGCTATTGTATATAGAATGAAGTTTGTTCCCACGATTTTTGCAGCTAGACAATTAGTAAATCATGGACATGTAAAAGTTAACGGAAGAAGAGTCAATATACCTTCTTACAGTGTTAAAGATGGAGATGAAATATCTTTAAAAGATCAAAGTAAAGAAATAAATTTGGTTCAAGAATCTATTGTGTCACAGGAAAGAGAAATACCTGAATACATAGAAGTGGATATTAAGGAATTTAAAGGAAGATTTTTGCGTGCACCACTAATGCATGATGTCCCTTATCCAGTTACAATGGAACCTAATTTAGTAATTGAGTATTATTCGAGATAATTTTCTTCTTTTATAATTACATCAATTATAAATATAATAATTCCTATCCATATAATTAAGAATGATATTAATTTAACTAATTGCAGTTCTTCATTTAAAATAAAAACCGAAGTTACAAAATGAAAGGTAGGAGCTAAATAAAAAAGAACCCCTGCGTAACCCAAAGAAATATGTTTGATTCCAAGATTAAAAAAAAATAAAGGAAATATTGTTACAGCACCAGTCAGTATTAAAAAAATAGTAGTATAAGAATTATAATTTAAAAAAAATCCTAATCCCTTAAAATAAATGTAAAATAAATATGGGAAAGAAATCAAAGAAATTACAAAGCATTCATAAAAAAGACCTACAGCAGGACTTACATTAATTTGTTTCCTTAAAAGTCCATATATAGCCCATGTAGTACCAATTAATAATGCAATATACGGGTAGGATTTCATGTTAAAGAATAAAAAAATTATTGAAATTAACATTAATAAAACTGAGATAAATTTAAGTAAATTAATTTTTTCATTCAAAAAATAATAGCCTAAAAGAATGCTTATCATTGGTGTAATAAAATATCCCATTGATGCATCTTGAACTTTGTTAATGCTTACTGCAAATATAAACCCCGTCCAATTTATAGTAATTAATGAAGCTGTAATTGATAAAATTATTATATTTTTTTTGGAATTAAAAATTTTAAGAAAATCTTTTATTTTAGTAAAAAATAATAAAATTATAAAAAGGAAAATGAAAGACCATAAACCTCTATGAAAAGCAACTTCTAAAGGGGGAACATATTTTATTTCATTGAAAATTAATGGTTGTGGCATCCCCCAAAAAACTGAGGCTAGACAAATATAAAAAGTTCCTTTGTAAAAAGAATTTAATTTCAAAATTAGATTGGTTTAACGTTAATACCTTTAGTATTTAATAACTCCAAAAGCTCTCCACTTTCATGCATTTCTTTTACAATATCACAGCCACCAACGAATTCTTCTTTAATGTAAAGTTGTGGAATTGTGGGCCAATTAGAAAATTTTTTTATACCTTCTCTCATTTCATTACTATCTAAGACATTAACACTATTAAATTTTACACCTAAATCAGACAATATTTGCACAACTGCAGCTGAAAAACCGCACATCGGAAAAACTGGTGTTCCTTTCATAAACAAAACAATATCATTTGATTTTATCTCATTATTTATACTTTCAGTTACATCTATAAATTTATTTTCTTCCATAATTACTCCGATTTAGTTTTAAGCATAAGTGCGTGAAGTTCACTGCCCATACCACCTTTTAGAGCATCATAAACCATTTTATGTTGTTCTACTCTAGTTTTTCCTACAAAGGTTTTTGATATTACAGTAGCACTATAATGATCACCATCTCCTTTTAAATCATTTATTATAATTTTGCAGTCTGGTATTGATTCTTTAATTAACTTTTCTAGTTGTTTTTGGCTAATAGGCATAATAACTAAATAGTTTAGAAATATTAAAAAATAAAGACTATTTGACTTTATTTTTAAAAATCCACGCTATTTTTTCAATCTTATTATTTTTAATCATGATTTTTTTCAGTTCATTTTCTGATATATATTTTCTAAATTCTTTGTTTTTTAATAATATTTCTTCAAAATTATTTTTATTATTCCAAGATGCCATAGCGCATTTTTGAATTATTGAATATGCTTTTTGCCTAGAAACACCTTTTTTAGTTAAAGATAATAACAAATCCTGACTTTTGTCTAGTCCTCCCAAAAGGTTTAGATTTTTTTCCATGTTTTTAGGATAAACAACTAAATTTTTAATGATATTATCGAGTCTGTTTAAAGCAAAATCTAATGCTATGGTTATGTCAGGAGCAAGTATTCTTTCAACACTACTGTGACTAATATCTCTTTCATGCCATAAAGCTATATTTTCAAGAGAAGGAATAACTCCACTTCTTATGTATCTAGCTATGCCTGTTAAATTTTCACTTAAAACTGGATTTCTCTTGTGAGGCATTGCTGAAGATCCTTTTTGATTTTTATCAAAATATTCTTCTACTTCAATTATTTCAGTTCTTTGTAAGTGCCTAATCTCTATTGCTAGTCTTTCTACGGAGGAAGCAATAATTCCTAATACTGAAAAAAAGAAAGCATGTCTATCTCTTGGAATTACTTGTGTTGATATATCCTCAGTATTCAGACCTAATTTTTTTGCAACAAATTTTTCAACACTAGGATCAATAGAATTATACGTTCCCACTGGACCAGAAATTGCACATACTGAAATTTCTTTTATTGCTTGCTCTAATCTATTAAGGTTTCTTTTAAATTCAAAATAAAATGAACTTAATTTTAAACCAAAAGTTATTGGTTCAGCATGTATTCCATGACTTCTACCTATCATGTAATGATCTTTATGTTTTATGCTTTGTTTTTTAAGTGTATTAATTAAAGTAATTAATTGCTTCTTAATTATTTCTGCAGTTTTTTTAAGTTGAATAGAAAAACTTGTATCAATAATATCACTAGATGTGACACCATGATGAAAATATTTTGAAGATTCACCTATATGTACGCTAACATTATTTATATATGCAATAACATCATGTTTGGTTTTTTTCTCAATTTTGTTTATTTCATCAACATCAAATCTAGCTCTTTTCCTAATATCTTTAGCAGCTTTTAAAGGTATTACTTTTAATTTAGCTAATTGTTCAGCTATCAGACATTCAATTTCAGTCCATATTTTAAACTTGTAATTACTTGACCATATTTGTTCTATTTTAGGACGATTGTATCTTGGAATCATATATTCTTTTTATATTTCTTTTATTGGAAAATCAGTATTATTTTGAGAAAGAGTAAATATTTCATTCCCACTTTCTGTTATACCAATAGTATGTTCAAATTGAGCTGAATATGACTTATCTTTAGTTACAGCAGTCCATCCATCTTTTAAGATTTTAACTTTCCAATCACCTAAATTTATCATTGGTTCAATAGTAAAAAACATTCCTGGAAGTAGTTCGGGGCCATCTCCAACATTTCCATAATGAAGAACACTTGGTGGGGTATGAAATTCTTTACCAATTCCGTGTCCACAGAAATCTCTTACAACAGAATAATTTTTACTTTCTGCATGTTCTTGAATTTTAAATCCAATATCACTTAAATGCTTACCAGGTTTGGCTTCTTCAATACCTATAAGAAGACACTCATAAGTTGTTTTAAGTAAATCATAATTTTTTTTATTAACTTTTCCTGCTACATACATTCTAGAGCTATCTCCATACCAACCATCCAAAATAACAGTTACATCAACGTTAATAATGTCTCCATTATTAAGAATTTTATTTTCAGAGGGTATGCCATGACAAACAACATGATTTACAGATGTACAAACTGATTTTGGGAAACCTTTATAATTTAAAGGAGCGGGTATAGCTTTATTTTTAATAATCAAACTATGACAATAATCATTAATTTCTAAAGTACTAATTCCTGGTTCAATTAAATCAAATAAATTATCAAGAATTTTTGCTGCAAGATGTCCAGCATTCCGCATCTTAAAAAAATCTTCTTTTTTATTTATAGGAATATTATTAGATTTCATTAATTATTAACTTATAATAATATTTTTATTTATTAAAAGACAGAATAATTATGATTTATTTAAAAAAGAATATTTAATGAAATTGATTACTGCAGGAATATTAGTGATAGGAGATGAGATATTGTCTGGCAGAACATATGATACTAACTCAAATTTTATAGCGAAAAATTTAATTAAAAATGGAATAAAACTTGAAGAAATAAAAATAATTCAAGATAAATTAACAATTATTGAAAAATCTGTATTAAATTTTAGCAATAAATATAATTATGTATTTACAACTGGTGGAATAGGTCCAACACATGATGATATTACATCAGAGAGTGTTGCTTCAGCTTTTAAAAAAAAACTAGAAGTTAATAATGAGGCATATAAAATCTTAGAAAAATATTATCCAAAAGGTCAATTCAATAAAAGTAGACAAAAAATGACAATTATGCCTGAAGGAGCAGAATTAATATACAATCCAGTTACAGTAGCACCTGGTTTTAAAATTAAAAATGTTTTTGTTCTACCTGGAGTTCCTAAAATAATGGAAAAAATGTTTTTAGAAATCTTAAATAATATTCAAAAAGGTAAACCTAAGCTAATTACAACAATTAATACAGACTTATATGAAAGTAAAATAGCTTCTTTTTTAAATGATATTCAAAAAAAATATAAAGATTGTTCAATTGGTAGTTATCCATATTTTAATTTTGTTTCTAAAATTGGGGGCGTCAATATTGTTATATCATCTTGGAATATGAATTCTCTTAAACCTGTAGAAAAGGATATTATAGAAATGATTCAATTAAATAGTGGAAAAAGTTTAGTAGTCTGATAATAGATTTTTAATTGGCCTCGTGGTGGAATGGTAGACACAAAGGACTTAAAATCCTTGCCCTTTTGGGAGTGCCGGTTCAAGTCCGGCCGAGGCTACCAATTAATTTAATGATATTATTTTTATGATAAATTTTTTAATGCTAGGTACCAATAATCTTTTTTTATCTTCAAAATTTTACGATGCAATTCTTTCACCTCTAGATATAGTTAGGGTTTTAGAAACAGAAAGATATGTTGGATATGCAAAAAAAAATGATCAAAAAAATATCTCTCTTTATATTACAATTCCTTATGATAAAAATAAAGCAACTAATGGTAATGGCACAATGGTTGGATTGTTAGCGAATTCAAAAGCAAAGGTTGATGAATTTCATCAAAATGCATTAAATAATGGAGCAGTAAATGAAGGTCTGCCCGGACCTAGACACGGAAAAGATTATTATTGCTACATAAGAGATTTAGATGGAAATAAAATTACTGTATATTCAATAGACTAAAAATCAAATTGCTCATTTAATATTTTATCTTCCATTGAATGATTACTATCAAATAAAACCTCACAACTTTTTTCTTTTGTGGAATATACTTTAACATATTTTATATTTCTAAATTCAATATTATCTGCAGTAACACTAGCAGGCCTTTCTCTGCTATAAATAACTTTAAATTCTATAGAATTACTTTCATTTATTAAGGCTCCTTTCCATCTTCTAGGTCTAAAAGCACTCACAGGTGTTAAAGCTAATAATTTAGAATTTAAAGGTAGTATACTTCCATGTGCTGAAAGATTATAAGCAGTACTACCTGCTGATGTTGCAACTAAAACACCATCACAAATTAATTCTTTCATTCTTATAATTTTATTAATTTTTATTTGTACCTTTGTTGCAAGGTGCGTTTGCCGCATTAAAGACACTTCATTGTATGCAATTGATTTAAATTTTTTACCACTTAAATTTGTAGCTTCCATTTTTAGTGGTTTAAATTCTGTTTTTTTTGCATTTTTAATAACTTTGTTAATGTTTTCTTTTTTTATTGTATTCATTAAAAATCCTACTGAGCCATAATTAATTCCAAAAAAAGGTTTGTTTAAATTACTAAAATCATGAAGAGATTTTAATAAAAATCCATCACCTCCAATTGGAATTAAATAATCAGCATTTTTAGCATTAGCTTGACCATACCTTTTAATAAATTTATTTTTTGCTTTAATGGCATCAGGTGAATTAGAAGAAGTAAAATAAAATTTCATCAACCACCTGTCACATTCATATGCCTCTTCATATATGGTTTTATTTCAGAATTAATCATGAAATCATGTTTTTTAGGTTTAATGCTTAATGCAAACCTTATTTTTTCTTTAATAAAATCATCACTTCTATCTGATCTCATAATTTCTCTAAAATCAACATAATCATTTTGCCCTAGACACATATAAAGCTTTCCTGTGCTTGATATTCTTACTCTATTGCAGGATTCACAAAAATTATTGGTTAAAGGAGTTATAAAACCAATTTTAATTTTTAATTTATCACTCTTATAATATTTTGCTGGTCCACCAGTATTATCATTAGTTTTTTTAAAATTATAAATTAAATCAAGTTTTTCATATATTTTATTTAAAGGAACAAATTGCAAATCTCTTGGGGAGTCTGTTTCATCCATCGGCATCACCTCAATAAATGTTAAATCATGATTATTTGAATTTGACCATTCTATTAAATTTTCTAATTCCATTTCATTAAAATTTTTAAAAACTACAGTATTGATTTTTATTTTAATTTTGTTTTTTTTTGCTTCATTAATACCATCAAATACATTTTTGATTTTACCAAATCGAGTAATTTGATTATATTTATCTTCATCTATAGTATCAAGAGATACATTTATTCTGTTAACTCCATTTTGTTTTAATTCATAAGAATAATTTTTTAATAAAGTACCATTAGTAGTTAGAGTTATTTCTTTTAAATTTGTTGAATTTTTTTTATAATTTAACTTTTCTATTAATTTAATTATATCTTTTCTCACAAGCGGTTCTCCGCCAGTTAATCTTATTTTCTCAACCCCTAAATCAATAAAATTATCAGATAATCTTTCAATTTCTTCCAATGTAAGTATTTCTTTTTTTGGAAGAAATTCCATTTTTTCTTTCATACAATAAACACATCTTAAATCACATCTATCCGTTACTGAAATTCGTAAATAGTTTATTTTTCTTAAAAATTGATCAACTAATTCCATTAATATTTATTATTTTAAGTTTTATAATTGAAGGATCTATAGTTTTTTTACCAACATTTTCAAAATTGATTGTTATAATATTATTTATAGAAGATTGAATTTGTCCTACACCCCATTCATCTTTTTTATTTTCATTAATTACAAATATTCCTGGAGTTAAATCACTATAACAATTCTGAGTCATTTAATTGTTATATATATTATTATTAATTAGTTTAATCTTTTTTCAGCTTTTTCATGCATTTCTTGAGCTTCAAGACTAAGCGTAGCTACTGGCCTAGCTTCAAGCCTTTTTATACTTATAGGCTCTCCAGTTTCTTCACAGTAGCCATATGAACCATCTTCAATTCTTTTTAAAGCTGAATCTATTTTATTAATTAATTTTCTTTCTCTATCACGGGTTCTTAATTCAAAAGCTCTATCAATTTCTTCTGAAGCCCTATCTGTTAAATCAGGCTTTGATTCATTTTCATTTTGAAGATTGTTTAAAGTTTGTGAAGATTCCTTTAATAGCTCATTTTTCCAATTTAATAATTTTTGCTTGAAATATTCTTTCATTTTAGCACTCATAAACTTTTCTTTTTGGGTAGGTTTATAATTTTTGGAAATTTTAGTCATAATTTAAGTTTGCTCGATTTATCAAAAGAAATTTATAATTCAAGATTAATATTAAAAAAAAAATATAACAAATTCAATTATTTATTGAAAAAAGCATATGAGAACAAAAATAGAACTTTTAAAATAAGAACAAAACGTGTACAAAAAAACATGAATTGCAAGAATCTTAATAAAATATACCAATTAAATGGAGAAAAAAATGTCTCAAGCTAAATTAAAAGTAGTAGAAAATAATACAATGGATAAAGAAAATAGGAGTAAATCTCTTGAAGCTGCTGTAAATCTTATAGAAAAAAATTATGGCAAAGGCTCAATAATGAAATTGGGCTCAAAAACAAATGTTGATATAGAATCAATTTCAACTGGTTCTTTAGGTTTAGATATAGCTTTAGGTATAGGCGGCGTACCTAAAGGAAGAATTGTTGAAATATATGGACCAGAAAGTTCAGGTAAGACAACATTAGCTACCCATATTGTTGCAGAATCTCAAAAACAAGGTGGAAATTGTGCATTTATTGATGCTGAACATGCCCTTGATCCTGCATATGCAAAAAAATTAGGTGTTAACCTTGAAGAGTTATTAATTTCACAACCTGATACAGGAGAACAAGGTTTGGAAATTGCAGATTCTTTAATTAAGTCTGGAGGGATTGACGTTCTAGTTATAGATTCTGTTGCTGCTCTTGTACCAAGAGCAGAGTTGGAGGGTGACATGGGGGACTCACTTCCTGGTCTACAAGCAAGATTAATGAGTCAAGCTCTCAGAAAATTAACAAGTTCAATTGCTCAATCTAATACACTAGTTGTTTTTATTAATCAGCTTAGAATGAAGATAGGAGTAATGTTTGGTAGTCCTGAAACAACTACAGGCGGTAATGCGCTTAAATTTTATTCTTCTGTTAGAATGGATATAAGAAGGATAGGGGCTATTAAAGATAAAGATGAAATTATTGGTAATCAGACTAGAGTAAAAGTAGTTAAAAATAAAGTTGCTCCTCCATTTAAAGTAGTTGAATTTGATATTATGTATGGAGAAGGAATATCAAAACTTGGAGAACTTGTAGATTTAGGTGTGAAAGCAGAAATCATTGACAAGTCAGGTTCATGGTTTGCATATAAGGATACGAAAATAGGACAAGGTAGAGAAAACGTTAAGACCTACCTTAATGATAATCCAACTATTGCTAAAGAAATAGAAAATCAAATTCTTCAAAACGCCGGAATAGTTGAAAAAGCTATGATGGAAGGAAAAATTGAAAATAAAGAAGAGAAAGAAAAAGAAGAAATTAAAGATTAATTAATAATATTTACTAAGGCGCCTATTAGCTGATAGGCGCTTTTTTTTATTTAGACAATATAGCTTTCAAGTTATATTAGTTTTGAATGAATTCTAATCAGATAAGATCAACGTTTTTAAATTATTTTAAGAAGAATGGACATGAAATAATTCATTCAAGTTCTTTAGTTCCAGATAATGATCCAACATTAATGTTTGCTAACTCTGGTATGGTACAATTTAAAAATATATTTACTGGAAAAGAAAAAAGAAAATACAATAGAGCTACTACATCTCAAAAATGTGTAAGAGCAGGAGGAAAGCATAATGATCTAGAAAATGTAGGATATACTTCAAGACACCACACTTTCTTTGAAATGTTAGGCAATTTTTCATTTGGTGATTATTTTAAAGATTTAGCTATAGAACTTGCTTGGAATTTAATAACTAAAGAATATGCGATAAGTAAGGATAGATTATTAGTGACTGTTTATTCTGAAGATGATGAAGCTTTCAATTTATGGAAAAAAATTGCTGGTTTATCTGAAAATAAAATAATTAAAATTAATACATCAGATAATTTTTGGTCAATGGGAGAAACTGGTCCTTGCGGTCCTTGTTCTGAAATATTTTTTGACCATGGAGATAAATATGAAGGAGGCCCTCCGGGATCACCCAATGAAGATGGAGATAGATTTATAGAAATATGGAATTTGGTTTTTATGCAATATGAACAAATAACTAAATCTGAAAGAATAAATTTACCAAAACCATCTATTGATACTGGAATGGGTTTGGAAAGAATGACAGCTCTTCTAGATGGATCGAATGATAACTATTCAACTGATTTATTCCAACCTATTATAAATGAATCTGTTAATTTAAGTGGGAATGAACAATCAATTAATAATCCAAGTCATAGAGTAATTGCTGACCATTTAAAGTCTTCATCATTCTTAATTGCTGATGGAGTAATGCCTTCAAATGAAGGCAGAGGTTATGTTTTAAGAAGAATTATGAGAAGAGGGATGAGGCACGCTCATTCATTAGGAAATAAGGATCCTATATTCCATAAATTATTCCCTACATTCCTAAAAGGAATTAAAGAATCATATCCAGAATTAAACAGAGCAAAAGATCTTATTCTCAACACTCTTTTAAATGAAGAAACTAAATTTAAAGAAACTGTAGAAAAAGGTATTAAAATTTTAGAAGAAGAAATTTCTAATTCAACTAATGTATTTGATGGAGAAGTAGCATTTAAATTATATGATACATATGGTTTTCCATTAGATTTAACTCAAGATTATCTAAAAAATAAAAATATAGAGGTTGATCTAAAAACTTTTGATCAAAAAATGTTAGATCAAAAACAAAGAGCTAGAAAAAATTGGAAAGGAACTGGTGATATTCAAGATGATAAGATTTGGTATGAAATAACTGCTGAATTAGAATCAACAGAATTTTTAGGCTATAATGATTTAGAAGCAGAATGTAAAATTTTATCAATAGTATCTAATGGTGAAAAAATAAATAATATTGAACAAAATCAATCAGCAGTAATTATACTCAATCAAACCCCTTTTTATGGTGAAAGTGGTGGACAAGTTGGGGATCTGGGTTTTTTAGAAAATGATAATTTTAAATTTGAAGTCTTGAATACAACAAAAATATTTGGAAATTATTTTCTTCATTCGGGTAAAGTTATAAAAGGAAAATGTAAAATTAATGATAATATAAAAGCATCAATAAATATTGAAAATAGAAACCTTATTAAATACAACCATTCATCAACACATTTATTACACGCAGCTCTTAGAAAAACTTTAGGTAATCATGTCACACAAAAAGGATCATTAGTAAATTCTGAAAAACTTAGATTTGATTTTAGTCATGGTAATTCTATTGAGAATGAAACAATTCTAAATATTGAAGAAATTGTTAATGATCAAATAAAGAAAAATTGCAAAGTGGATATAAAATTTATTGATCAAAAAAAAGCAATTTTAGAAGGTGCTATGGCGTTATTTGGTGAAAAATATGGTGATGAGGTAAGAGTTGTAACTATGGGTGATGAAAATGGTTCATTTTTTTCAAAAGAATTATGTGGAGGTACACATGTTGCTCAACTTGGAGAAATTAATAAATTTAAAATAACAAATCAATCTAGTGTAGCTTCTGGTATAAGAAGGATTGAAGCAGTTTCTAACATTTCAGTGGAAAAGTTTTTAAATGAATTAAAAAAAAATTATATTGAAAAAGAAAACTTACAAACAAATCAGATAGAAGAGTTAGTATTAAAGATTAAATCTATAAACCCTGAATATAATTTTAAAAACTCTTATGATGATAAGCTTATGTATTTAAAAGAATTGAATCAAGCATACGAAAAATTAAAACAAAATAATTCTATTTTAAAAAATATTGATAATATTATAACTAAGAAAATTAATAATATAAATTTTATTTATTTAGTTGCTGAGGATTTTCCAAATAAATCTCTTAAAAGTTTTATCGACGAACAAAAGAAAAAATATACAAATAAAAGTGTATCATTAATAATCTCTAATGATCAAAAAAAATTATCTATAGTTTTAGGTGTATCTAGTGATATTGCTGATAGATTTGACGCGTCTCATGAAATTAAAAATATTTCTACTATTTTAGGCGGTAAGGGTGGCGGAGGAAGAAAGGATATGGCACAAGGAGGAGGATCTGATATTTCTCAAATAAATAATTGTATAGAATATATAGAAAGAAAACTGATTAAAATTAAATAGCTTTAAAGTTCATTTTTATAGCTTTGAGAAAATCTTGAGTGTTCAACCATTTATGATCTTTATTTATCAAAATAGCTAAATCTTTAGTCATTTGCCCATTTTCTACTGTATCGGTGCAAGTTTTTTCTAATTTTTTTGCAAATTCAATAAGCTCATTATTTGAATCATATTTACCTCTAAACTGAAGCCCTCTTGTCCAAGCAAATATTGAAGCAATTGGATTTGTAGATGTTTCAAGACCTTCTTGATGATTTCTGAAATGTCTTGTAACAGTACCGTGCGCTGCTTCAGCTTCAACTGTTTTACCATCAGGTGTCATTAAAACACTTGTCATTAATCCCAATGAACCAAATCCTTGTGCAACAGAGTCAGATTGCACATCTCCATCATAATTTTTACATGCCCAAACAAAATTTCCATCCCATTTTAGTGCTGACGCAACCATATCATCTATTAATCTATGTTCATAAACAATATTTTTTTCTTTAAATTTATTTATAAATTCTTTTTCAAATACATCTTGAAATAAATCTTTAAATCTACCATCATAAATTTTTAATATAGTATTTTTTGTAGATAAATAAACTGGCCAACCTAAATCAAGACCATAATTAAAACATGAACGAGCAAAATCTTTTATAGAATTATCAAGATTAAACATAGATAACCCAACTCCTGTTGTATTGAATTCAAAAACTTCTTTTGTAAATCCCTTAGATCCATCTTTAGGTTCAAATACCATTTTTAACATTCCTGGTTTATCAATTATAGTATCTGTAGCTTTGTATTGATCACCAAAAGCATGTCTTGCTACAACAATTGGATAATTCCAATTTTTAATTATTCTAGGAACATTTTTGCAAATTATTGGTTGTCTAAAAATAGTTCCACCAATTATGTTTCGTATTGTACCATTTGGTGATTTCCACATTTTTTTTAAATTGAATTCCTTAACTCTATTTTCATCAGGAGTAATTGTTGCGCATTTAATTCCAACACTAAATTTTTTAATTGCTTCTGCAGCATCAATAGTAATTTGATCATTTGTTTGATTTCTATTTTCAATCCCTAAATCAAAATATTTGATATCTATATCTAAATAAGGAAGAATTAATTGTTCTTTAATATAATCCCAAATTATTCTGGTCATTTCATCCCCATTCATTTCTACAACAGGGTTTTTAACTTTTATTTTTTCCATGAATATATAATTTCTTTTAAATGATCTGTGTTATCTATAACTTCATACAAATTTTGTAAATTTTTATTTGCAAATTTATTATTAATTATTTTTTCAAATTGATTAAATAAAGGTTCCCAAAAATTATTCAAATTATAAAATATTATTGGCTTATTATGAAGTTGAAGTTTTTTTGATGAAATAACTTCTATCAATTCTTCTAAGGTTCCTGTTCCACCAGGTAAAATTAAAAATCCATCACCTAAATCAAATAAAAGTTTTTTTCTTTCCTGCATGTTTTTTACAATTTTTAAATCAATATCATCAAAAAATGCTTTTTCTTTATCGACTAAAAATTCAGGTATTATACCAACAACTTTATTGCCTAATTTTATAGAAGTTTTAGCCAATTCTCCCATCAATCCAACTTGACCACCTCCATAAACTATTGAAATTCCATAATTTGATAAAATTTTACTTATTTCTCTGGTACACCTGTAATATTCATCATCCAAATTATTAGATGATGAACAGTAAATTGTTAGAGATTTTATATTCATAATTCTATAAGAACTTCTAAATTAATTAAAATATGCAATTTAAATTTCATACTGAAGGTTGGACATATATTGTATCGGTATTAATTTTAACAATTATAATAATACCTTTTTTTAATATTTTAGGTATCTTTTTAATTATATTATTAATTTTTATATTATTCTTTTTTAGAGATCCAAACAGATGTGTTCCTAATGATAATTTTATTATTTCTCCTGCTGATGGTTTAATATCATATGTTGGTGAATCTAAACTACCTATTGAAGCTTCTGATACAAAAATTCCATATAATAGAATAAGTATATTTTTAAGTATTTTTGATGTTCACGTCAACAGAATGCCTATTAGTGGTAAAATTAAAAAAATTAATTATCATTATGGTAAATTTATTAATGCATCTTATGATAAATCTAGTGAAGAAAATGAAAGAAATGTAATTTCTATAGAGCATGATAATAAAATATTTTATGTTGTTCAAATAGCTGGATTAATTGCTAGAAGAATTGTTTGTCAAGTTGATGTAAATCAAGAATTAAATAAAGGTGATAGAATAGGTATAATAAAATTTGGCAGTAGAGTAGATTTATATTTACCTAAGGAGTACAATATACTTGTTTCTAAAGGTCAAAAAGTAATAGCTGGAGAAACAATTATTTCTAATCCTGAATTATTAGATAAAATTACTAATACAATCATCAAATGAATGACAGTAATATTATAACTAAATATATTCCAAATTTCGTAACACTATTATGTTTAAGTAGTGGATTTACATCTATTATGTATTCTTTGAATAAAGATTGGCAAATTGCTATTTATTTAATTTTAATTGCAGCAATTTTTGATTTTTTTGATGGTTGGTTTGCTAGAAAACTTAAAACTAATTCTAATTTTGGAGCAGAGTTAGATTCTCTAAGTGATTTTGTATCATTTGGTGTTGCACCAAGTATTTTAGTTTATTTGTGGTCAACAAACATATTGGGATCACTTGGATGGGCTTCAACACTTTTTTTTGTAATATGTGCAGCTTTAAGATTAGCAAGATTTACAGCTGATATATATATTTCTGATAAACCAATTAATAGTGAAAAATACTTTACAGGAATTCCTTCACCTGCTGCTTCAGGACTAATATTATTACCTTTATTTATTTATTTTGAGTTTGAGTTAATTTTTTTTAATAATGCTTATCTTAATTTTATTAATTCAATTGTAATAGCATTTTTAATGATAAGTAAAGTACCTACTATTTCTCTTAAAACCATAGATGTAAAAAAAAAATTTAGGAACTGGATTTTTTTAGTTTTTGTAATTCTTAGTATAGCTTTAATTTCAAATTTGTGGATTACATTATCAGTAATTGCCTTTATTTATATAATATCAATATTTTATACTATCTTATTTTACAAAACTTCAAGTTTGTAATTTTTCTTCTGAACTTCTAGTTTTTTTTCTATACCAATTAGTCACATTTTCCCTAAGCATTAAAGCAGAAGGAGTAACAATTAAAGTCAGTATAGTTGCAAAAATAAGACCAAATACTATAGCAGTAGCTAATTGAACCCACCACTGAGTATCAGGAGAACCTCTAGTAATCTCTCTTGTAACAAAATCTACATTAGTCATAGTAACCATAGGAAGTAAACCAAGTACAGTTGTTGTTGTAGTAAGTAATACAGGTCTTAATCTCTGTGCACCTGTTTTAACTATTGCTTCTTTAACATTTGAAGTTTTGGTTTTTAAAAAATCAAAAGTATCAATCAAAATTATATTATTATTAACTACAATTCCAGCCAACGCAATTACTCCTACACCTGTCATAACTATTCCAAAAGCTTGACCTGTAATCATTAAACCAATAAATACACCTGCAGTAGACATAACAACTGCAAATAAAATTAAAAAACCACTATAAAAAGAATTAAATTGTAATAGTAAAATCATTAGCATCATAAATAAAGCTACACTAAAAGCTTTAGTAAGAAACTCTTGAGCTTGCTTTTGATCTTCATTTTCACCAATTAATTCAGCTCTTACATTAGTATCTAGATTATATTTAGGAAGATCAGTCATTAACCTACCTTTAATAAATGGAGGAATTTTAGTAATTCCAAGAACATATTCTAATTCTCTGACTTTAAAATCTCCAAAAACTCCCGGTTTTACATCAGCCTGAATATTGATTGCATTTTTAGAATTTACTCTAACAATATTTCCTGATGTATTTGAAGCTGTAATTTTTACAAAGTTAGAAATTGGAACCATTCCATTTTGCGTTGAAATTCTTAAATTGTCAATAGTATCAAGTGTTCTGCCCTCATTTGGGTATCTAAGATAAAGAGGTATACTATCATCAGAGTCATCCGGTCTGTATTCCCCTAATTTTAATCCATTAGTTGCTAATTTTATTACATTACCAATAGATCTTATGTTTACATCAAATTTAGAAGCTTGTTTTCTATCTACATTAATTTCCCATTCTATTCCTGGAGCAGGTAAATTGTCTTCTATATTCATTAAATCAGGGTAGGTCTCTATAAATTTTTTTAGTTTTTCAGATTCTAGTAATAATAAATTTTTGTTACTGCTAGTTAGTTTAATATTAATTGGTTTACCAGTAGGAGGACCTCCTTCTTGTTCTCTTGACTCAACTTTAATTCCTTTAATTTTTTTTGCTTCATTTAATATTTCATTTAATATTACTTTTGATTGTCTTCTTTTGTTCCAATCACTATACTCTAAACTTATTGATCCAATAAAATCTTCTGATCCTTCAGATTGATCAGAAACATTCCCACTCAAAGAGTACACACTTTTGAATTCCTTATTTCTATTTTGAATTTTTAATATAATATTTTCTACTCGACTTACATAAGCTCTTTTTTCTTCAACTGATAAATTTCCTCTTGCATATACAACTATTTTAGCAAGATCAGGTTCAATTTGAGGAAAAAATTCTACTCCTGACCCAATTCTCGAATATGTCACATTAACTGAAACAAGTATAGCTATTGCAGTGAATATAACTTTTGCTGGATGATTTAAAAGAAAGTTAATTATTCTAACATAAAAACCTATAAAACCTTTTATTTTTAGAACAGATTCTTTTGACTCTGAAGATAACAATTTTGCAGATTCAGATATATTTGAAAATTCAGCCCCATTGTTAGTTGTAAGTTTGTATACTCTAGGAATAATTTTTATAAAAACATATATAAAAACGATAATTGGTAATAAATATTGTATAATATTAATGGGTATGAATAAATAATTTAAATTATTATAAGTTGATGCAAAAGAAATTAAGTTAAAAATAATAATTGCTGATATCATTGGAATTAGGATTTGAAGGATAATTCGTGACAAATTGTTAAGAACTGTACCAAGGACTGGAACAAAAAGAAGTGCCATAAATAATGATGAAGTAAGAACACATATTAATGTAATTGGTAAATATTTCATAAATTCTCCGGCTAAACCTGGCCAAAAGATCAATGGAAGAAAAGCTGCTAAAGTTGTAGCAGTAGAAGATATTATTGGAAGTGCCATTTTTTTAGAAGATTCAGAATATGCTTGTTTTATTGACAATCCTTCTTTTAATTTTCTATCAGCATACTCTACTACAACAATTGCACCATCAACTAACAAACCAACTGAAAGTATTAGAGCAAATAATACTACAATATTAATTGTAAATCCCATAACTGATAAAGCTAATAAACCTGATAAAAAAGATCCTGGTATTGACAATCCTACAAGCAAACCTGATCTTACTCCTAAAGCCCCAAGGATTATAATTAAAACTAAAATAATAGCAGCGATAACATTATTTTGAAGACTGCTGAGCATGGTTTTTATAGTCTTTGATTGATCCTGACTATACAAAACTTTGACATTAGGAGGAAAAGGGACTTTCGATGTTACATTTTTAACTTCATCTATTGTTTGAATAATATTTTCTCCTATTCTTTTAGAAACTTCAATCGTAACTGAGTTAGAGCCATTAACATTTGCGTAAGATTGCCTATCTTCAAATGTTCTTTTGATTTTTGCAATATCTTTAAAAGTAATAACTGAGTCTCCAGAAGTTTTAATTGGTGTATTTAGTACATCTTCAATTGTTTCAAACAAGCCTGGAACTTTTATACTGAAACTTCCATCACCAGTATCTTGTCCACCAGCTGATACCATCATATTATTTTGCTGGACTGTATTAATTAAAACTTGTAAATCAATTCCATAGCTCTCTAAAGCTGTTTTATCTATTAAAATTTCTACTTGTTCATTTCTTTTACCACCAATTTTTGCTTCTAATACACTGCCAATAGTTTCAATTTCATCTTGAAGTTTAACTGCTAAATCTTGTAAAGTTCTATCAGGTAAATCTCCAACCAAAGAAATAAGTAAAATAGGAAATGTACTTATATTTACTTCATTAACTGTTGGTTCATCGGCTTCATTAGGAAGATCTCCTTTTGCACGATCAACTTTTGCTCTAATATCTTGCATTGCTTGATCAGCATTAAATCCAGCATCGAATTCTAAGAGAACATTACCACCACCCGAATAAGCAGTTGATCTTACTTCTTTAATACCTTCAACACTTTTTACTTCATCTTCTATTGGTTTAACTAATAATCTTTCAGAGTCTTCTGCAGAAATTCCATTTTGACTTAATGATATATATATTATAGGAATATTAACATCTGGGGCAGCTTCTTTTGGAATATTTACATAAGTTGCCGCACCAGCAACTATTATAAATATTAATATTCCTACAAATACTCTAGCTTTTGATAAAGCGAAATCTATAATATTCATTTTAATATTAATTAACTATTTGGTCACCAACAGCAACGTATTCTTGACCAGTAACTATTAATTTTACAGTATTTGGAAGTCCTGATACCCATATACCATCAATTGTATCTTTAACCGTAGTTGTTGGATAAAATATAACAACATTCTTATAATTTACAGCTTTGACGCCAACAGTACCATCATCTCTTAAAGTGAGTATTGAAGGAGGAATTTTATGTGCTTTTAACTCTGATCCGGCTATAGTTATTTTTGTGGTTATCCCACTTTTAAAAGATAAATCAGAATTGTCTGCCTCAATAGTTATTTCAAAAGTTCTTGTACTTGTCTCAGCTGAAGGAGAAATAAAAGAAATATTACCTTCTTTACTTACACCGTTGGTATTTTCAATATTTGCTTTGGTACCTAAATTTACTTTATTAACATCAAATTCAGATAGATAACCTTGTATTTTTATTGGATTTAAATCAATAATTGTGAAAAGAATATTTCCAGGAGTAATGAATTCGCTTAGTTCAACCATTTTATTTGAAATTATGCCATTAAAGGGAGCGGTAATTGAAGTATTTCCAATATCTAATTCTATATTTTTTAATTGAGATTTGACACTAGCTATTTGAGATTCAATATTTGATTTTTGCGATTCAAAATTTATCAATATATCTTCTTTATCCGATTTAGCATTTGCCAAATTAAATGATGCTAGACTTAATTTTGATTTAGAACTTAGCCCTTTATCTATTAGTTGTTTAGCCGAAGCAAATTCAATTTCATAAAGTTTAATTAATTCACTATTCTGAGACAATCTATTCAATTTATTTTTTTCATTCAAGATTAATTCTTTATTTAATCTTTCCAAATCTTTTTTTGCACTATTGAGCAACTCTTTTCTATTTTCAATAGAAATTTTAATTAATTCTTCTCCTTCTTTAACTTTATCTCCTCTTGAAAAATTAACATTAATAATATTTCCAGTTGTTTCAGATTTTACATCAATTTTTTTATTATGTGTTGTTTGACCTTGTAATTCAATAGATTGGTCTATTTGACTAAATTTAAATTCTTTAATTTCAACCTTATTTTCATTATTAACATCATTTATAACTTCTTGAGAAGTTTCATTCGAATTTTCATTATTTATAGTTATTTCTTCATCTTGCGCTTTAACATTAGTAAATTGTCCTGAGCCTATCCAGCCAGCTACCAGTATAAAGATTGCTGCAGCTATAAAAATTGATCTTTTCATATGAATCTTTCTTTATGGCTTATATATTAAATAAGTAATAAAAAACAATACCCATAAATTACTATTTATATATGAAATCAAAAGAATGGTTAAATAGACAAAAAAATGATCATTATGTAATAAAAGCTAAACAAAAGGGCTATTTTAGCCGCTCAGCCTTTAAACTACTAGAAATTGATGAAAAATATAAAATTGCAATTAAATCAAAAAATACATTTGAATTTGGTGCGTCTCCAGGTGGTTGGAGTCAAATATTATTAGAAATTAATCCAAATATAAAAATTACAGCAATAGATTTGTTACAATTGAAATTTAATCATAAAAATATTCATTTTTTTAAAGAAGATTTTTTAAATTTTGATTTTAATAAAATAGTCCAAAATTATGATTTAGTTTTATCAGATATTGCTCCAAATACCACAGGACATAAATCAACAGATCATTTAAGGATAAGTTATCTTGTAATGAATATTATAAATTTGTTGGACAAAATTTTATTAAAAAATGGTTCTTTTGTGACTAAAATTTGGAAAGGATCAGAAGAAAAAGAAATTTTAAAATTACTAAATAAAAAATTTAAAAATGTTCAATATTTTAAACCAAGTTCTTCCAGAAAAGATTCTTCTGA
This sequence comes from uncultured Alphaproteobacteria bacterium, assembly GCA_902561355.1. Classification (GTDB taxonomy): domain Bacteria; phylum Pseudomonadota; class Alphaproteobacteria; order HIMB59; genus CACPNW01. Next base: position 16,898 of record CACEPG010000002.1, on the reverse strand, counting down.
AATATTTTTAGTAGCTCAGTATTTTAATAAATAAAATATATTTATAAAAAAATTATATAATAGATATTTGAGATCTTTTTAGATTCACCAGAAGAGAGTCTAAATTTTCATATTTGCTATTTTTTTTATTTTTGATTGAAAGTCTATAAATAATTCTTTTTTTTCTTTTTTCTTTGAATTTAATTAATATACAATCTGGAGAAGCTAAAGAATGTTTAAAAAAGAAGAAAACAGCCTCATTATAATTAAAATTTAAAGCGTAATCTTTCCATTCTCCTTTTGAAACGCCAATAGAATAACAGTTTAAAATTTTACTTATTTCCGATTTAGAAAAATATAGTTTATGATTGTTTGATTGTCGGCTAGGTGATACTAGGCTCATCTAATAAATATACCAATTTTTTTATGTCTGTAAATGCTTCAAATGATAAATTAGGTTGGATTGCTCCTAAATTTAACCTTTTAAATATAGATGGAAACAAGTTTTCATTGGATCAATTAAAAGGGGATTTTGGAACAGTAGTCGCATTTATTTGTTGTCATTGCCCATATGTAATATCAATTGCAGAAAGATTAGGCTTTGAAGCAATAGAATTAAAAAAAAAATCGATAAACACAATTGCTATTATGTCAAATGATGTAATCCAATATCCTGATGATTCATTTGATAATATGAAACAATTTGCATATAAATATAATTTTACATTTCCATTTTTATATGATGAAACCCAAGAAGTTGCTAAAAATTATGGAGCAGTTTGTACCCCAGATATTTTCGGTTTTGATAAATCTCTTAAATTAATGTATCGAGGAAGGATTGATTCTGGGGTTATGAATTCAGAAAATAATGAAATAAATAGAGAATTATTTAAAGCTATGATTAAAATTAAAGAAGAGAAAATAGGACCAAATAAACAGTTCAATAGTTTTGGATGTTCAATTAAGTGGAAAGTAAATGAATAATAATCAAAATACAAAATCAAATTTTTTACTTAGTGTTAAAGATTTCATAAGAGAAAAATTAAAAATAATAATTACAATTTGTATAATAATTTTTATCTTTTTTTTATCATTTCAAATTTTTTCATACTATCAAGTTTCTCAAGTACAAAAAGATAGTATTAAATTTTTTAATGCAAAAAACTTAAATGACAAAGAACAGTATAACAAGTTAATGGAAGAATTAAGTACAAAAGATGGTTTTTACTCAATTCTTTCTAATCTTGAATTAATTAAATTTAATTTACTAAATAAAAATTTTGATTTAGTTTTAGAGCTATATCAAACAATATTAAATAAAAATAATTTAGATAAAAGTTATATTTCAGCTATTGCAACTGCAGCAGCTTATAATTTTATCGATATTCAATACAACAATGAATCTATGAATTTTTTATCTGAAATTCAAAATTTTATAAATTTGATAGATGATAATTTAGAAAGTTATAAAGATTCTAAACTTGAATTAAAATACTTGTTAGCTGTTACTAAAATTGATCTAAACAATCTTTCTTATTCTAATGATCCTGAAGTATCTATTTTGCATAATCAAATTATGGAATCTGAAACTACTTCTGAAACTATTAAGGAAAGAGTTAATAAAATTCATGAGTTCCAATTATATAATTAATTTATTTAAAATATTCTTTTTATTCTTTGTTTTTTCTTGTGGAACAGTTGAAAATCTTTCTGAAATAAATGATGAAGATTTAAATCAAACTAAATATGAAAAAATTGATAAAATATCACTAAATTCATCTTTTAATTTTAACAACGAATTTTATAAAAATAAATTTACTATTAATAACTATCAAAAATCTTATAAAAATAATTCACCGTTAAAAGTATATATTTTAGATAATAAGATATTTGCATTTAATTCTAATTTGGAATTGTTAAAATTTGATTTAAATAATGGTGATTTAATTGAAACTATTCTTGTTGATATTAATGATACTAGTCCTTTATTAATACCAACTAATTTTATTCAATATAAAGATAAATTTATTATAGGCTTTAAATCAGGGTTAATAATTTTAGTTGATAGAAATGGTAAAATTATCTGGTTAAATAAAACTAATAAAATATTAAATACAAATATAAAATTATATGAAGATACTTTAATAGTTATTTATGAAGACTCTATCGAGTCTATTAATCCTAATAATGGGTTAACAAATTGGTCTGAAGTTTATAATGATATGCCTATTTATCAAGCAAAAGGTGGCGCAATGGTTAATTTTGCAAACTTGATATATTTTATCTTACCTAATAATAAAATAGGATCAATTGATATGCTTTTTGGAGAAAAGCATTCTTCTAATTTTGATGATTTAGACATTCAAAGTTCAATTAATAATACGAATGATAAAATTCACTTGTTTGAAAATTATTTGTTTTATTTGGATGAAGGTGAGTATTTATATACTTTTGATATCCTCACAGACGAATTCATACTTTACAAAAATAAAATATTTAGTTCAAATCATTCAAGTGTATTTGTAAATAATGCTTTGATAACTAAAAATGAAAATTTTATTCAAGCAATAAATATTATTAATGGAAATATTTTTTGGAAAATTGAAATTCATAAATCTTTTAAAAAAGCGAAGATTTTAGATGCTAAAATTTTGAATAATAAATTGAATCTATTTTTTGATAATGGAATTATTGTTGAAATATTAAATGATAATATTTTAAATATTAAAGAGTTAAAGGTGAAAAATATTAATCAAATTTATTTTCAAAAAAATATTTTATTAACATCGCATTTAAACGGTAAAACAACTATTTTTTAATTATGAATTTTCTTCTAATTGGTAAGCCTAATGTAGGTAAATCTTCTATATTTAATATTTTAACTTCTGGTAAAAAAAATATTATTCATAAAAAAGAAGGTACAACAAGAGATTGGCACATAAATGTTATTAAAGGCTTGGATAATATTTGTTTATATGACACACCAGGATTAATCATTAATGATAAAAAAATTGATCATTTAAAATTAAATGTAATACAAAATAAAATAGATACTTTTCTTTATGTTTTAGATAATAAAACTGCACAAAATAATACTGAAATTGAACCTATAAATAAATTAAGAAAGTTTAATAAAAGGATTATATTGTTAGTTAATAAAGATGATAATTATAAAAAAAATAATTATTTTACAAATTTAGGAGTGAAGGATATTTTTTATTTATCATGTGCACACAAACATGGTTTTGATGAAATTTATCAGTTTTTCGAAAGTTTTAATTCAAAAAATAATATTAATTTTAATTATGATTTTTCAATAGCAATTTTTGGTAAACCAAATGCTGGCAAAAGTACATTGGTAAATGGTATTTTGGGCTATATGAGATCTGTTACTAGTCCTATAGCTGGAACAACTTCAGATATTGTAGAAGATTATTTTACTTATAAAAATAATATTTTTAAAATTTTAGATACAGCAGGAATTTATAAAAAAAAATTAATTACAAAGGATAGTGTAAATTATCAATCAATTAAAATGAGTTTTAATATTATTAAAAATATTGATATGAGCTTATTATTAATCGATTCTAAGGAGGGTTTTGATAATCAAGTAAAAAAAATTCTCAATATTTTATTAAATAAATCTAAATCAGTAATAATATTATTTAATAAAATTGATTTAATAAAAAATAAAGCAAATTTTATCAAAGAAATTAAGAATCAAGCTGAATTTACTTTTTCAAAATCAAAAAATATTTCATTTATTTTTTTATCTGCAAAGAAAAAATCAGATATTACTAGTTTAAAAAATACAATTTTATTAAAAACTCAAATGAGTTCAATAAATATTAAAACAAGTAAAATTAATTATTGGTTAAAAAAAGTTACTAATGAAACAGTTCATCCATTGATAAAAGGTAAAACTGTTAAATTTAAATATGGATTACAAATTTCCAACAAGCCTTTAACTATTAAATTATTTTGTAACTTTTCTAATTTAATAAAGAAAAATTATAAAACATTTTTAATTAATAATTTTTGTAAAACATTTAAAATCAAAGATAAAAGTATTAAATTAATTTTTTCTTCTACAAAAAATCCTTTTAATTAATTTATATTTCTTCATATAAATCCAAATAAGTTATTAAAAAAGTATTTAGGTCATTTATTGTATGTAAAATATATGAATTATTCATTATCCAATTATTTAAAGAAGTAAAATATGTAAAATTTTCTAAGCCAAATAGAAAAGTACTAAATATTAAATAACTAAATACGAATCCGTATAATAAACCAAAAAATTTATCCAAGATTCTACCTAAAAACTGTTTATCTAAATCATTATTTAAAACTTTTCGAATTTTTCTTAAAAAAAATAAAGATACTAGAAAAATTAACGGAATAGAAATTATGAAAGCTATCATGTCTGTAATTTGAGCATAATCACTAAATATATCTATATTAATCAGTTGATTGTAAATAAATGACGATAAAGCTCCATAAGTATAGATTGTTATAATAATCGATCCAACCCAAGTTAATAATCCTAATATAGAGCTTATAAAACCTTTCCATGTACTGAATAATACAAATAAAATACTGATACATAAAAATATGTAATCGAATGGAAAAATTAAATTTTGAATTATCATTTAAATTTATAGAGAATGCTTGGTAATAAAATTAAAACTCCAAACATTGCTAATATCATTGCTACTGATGTAAAAATTCCAAATAATACAGTTGGAATAAAATTTGAAAAACTTAAAACAGAAAATCCAAATGCAATTGTTATAGAAGTTGTTAAAACTGCAAACCCAACAGTTTGATGAGTTAATTTTATTGATTTTTTAATTTCCTTATGAGTTTTATAGTTATTTTTATATCGGTATAAGTAATGGATAGTATTGTCTACAGCTATTCCTATACTTATTGCTGCTATTGTAATTGTCATAATATCAAGTGGAATTTTTAATAACCCAATTATACCAAGTATATAACTTGAAGCAAATATATTTGGAATTATACCTATTAAACTTAACTTCCAAGATCTAAATAATATAAGAAACATTATAAAAATTGCTAAAATTACAAAGCCTATAGATTTGATTTGAGAAGTAAATAAAGATTGCAACATATTATTATATAAAACCAATAATCCATTTACTTTAAATTCAATTAAAGTTTCTTTATAATTATTATATAAATATAAGTTTACTTCATCGAGTAATTTAGCTCTATTAATATTATAAGAATCTTTGACTCTTGCAGTAATTTTAACCATATTCTCATCAACAGATAAGTATGGATTTATTAAATCCTTTTTTAAATTTTCAGGTATTTCATCATATAAAATTGATAATTCAAATATACTGAGTTCATTTTTATTTATTAAGTTTGCAACATCTAAAAGAGATGCAATTGATTGAACTTTTCCGATTTCGTTTCTGTTTTCTAGATATGTATGAATATCTTTAATCGTTTTTAATTTTTCATTAGTAAACCAAATTTTACTTTCATCATTAGTATCAAACATATCATCTAATAATATCTCATCTTCAAATAGTGAATCATCTGAAGATACGTTTGATGATGAATCAAATTCTTCAATTTCATTGTTATTAAATTTTAATATAATATCCATAGGGGTGGTGCCGCCAAGCTCAGTATCAATTAGTTTCATCCCTTTGTAAATTTCAGTATTTTCGTCAAAATAGTTTATAAAACTATTTTCAACATTAAGTTTAGAAATTCCATAGATAGATATTAAGAATAATAATATTGCAAAACTTATTATAAAATTTGAATTCCCTAGTGCTTTGTTATTAAAAAATTGAATAATTTTAAAATTATTAATTCTTAATTTGTTTGAGCTAGGAAAAATAGAAATCAATAGGGGTAATAAGGTAAAAGAACTAAATAAAATAACCATCAAAGAAATTATCATAATAAACCCAAAATCAATTATTGGTTTTATGTCCGAAATAGTTAGTGATATAAAAGCAACTACAGTTGTTAATACAGTATATATACAAGGCCAAATCATTATTTTTATAGTATTATTTAATTTGTTAGAAACTTCTGTGCTTGACTGCCTATAATGATTAATAATATGAATATTCATAGAAATTGACAATATAAACATTAGTGAAGTAAAATTAGAAGAAACAGCAGTAACTTCTATTTTTGTTAATCCAAGGATTCCGAACATGAGTAATACTGAATAAAAAGAAGTAAATAAAGATATTATTACCCATTTAAATTCTCTAAATATAAAAAATAAAACTAAAATGATTATTATTATTGCTGAAATACTAAAAATTAAAATGTCATTTTTAACGTATGTAATAACATCGTCTGTTATCATTTCTATACCACCTAAAAAATATTCATAATCTGTATCTGTATTTTCAATAATAGTTCTTAAATTTTTAATTAATTTTTTGCGATCATCATCAATTTTATTTTTAATTTTTAAATAATTTCTTTTGTATTCAGAATTTAATTCTTTATCTTTGTAATTATTTTTTAAATTTTTCAATTCATTATTTTTTTTAAGATAAATAATTATTGATGTAATATTCTTTTTGTCGTTAATAATTTGGTCTTTATAAATTGGGTTTTCAATAAATTCATTTAAAACATCTTTTAAGTTATATTCAGTATCTATTATTGTTTGAATATTTTGATTAGATAAATCAGTAATTTTCGAATTATTTAGTAATAATATTGGGGCTTTATTAATATTAAATATATTATAAACATTATCTAATTTACTTATTTTTAAACTTATATTTTCAATATGTTTGATATATTTTTTATCTATTTCTTTAGATGATTTTATTGCTAATACTAAATAGTTATTTGATTCAAAAATTTCATTATAATAGTTGAAATATAAAAAATCTTTATCGTTTTGAGATACTAAAGTATCAGATGAAGCATCTATTCTAAAGTTTTTTAAATTAAATGAAAAGAAAACTAATAAAAATAACAAAATCAGCGATAATATAATTTTATTTATTTTATACATACAATCTTTTAACTCTTTGGGAAATAGACGTAATAATTTCATTACTTATTGTATTGCATTTATCTGCCAATTCATCAATTCCATGATCATAATTTATAATTTCTACAAATTCACCAATCTTAAATTTTTTAAAATTATTTGTAATATCAATTGTAATACTGTCCATAGAAATTCTACCTATTATTTTAAATTTTTTCTTTTTAAAATATATATTACCATTGTTACTCAATATTCTTTTAACTCCATCTGCATATCCTATTCCAATTATAGCAACATATATATTTTTTTTTGTTCTGTGAGTTTGATTGTATCCTATAAACTCATCTTTATAAATTTTTTTAATTTGTAAAATTTTTGCTTTTAACTTTATTACTGGTTTAATATATTTTTTAATTTTGCTGTTATTATGACCTCCATAAATACCTATTCCTGGTCTAATCATATTATATAGAAAATCTTTAGAAATCACGGCTCCATGAGAATTAGATAATGTAAATATTATTTTTTTTCTGTTAAATTTTTTTATTAATTCATTGAATTTTTCTTTTTGGATATAATTATAAGTATTTTTATATTGATCTGCACTAGCTAAATGACTCATAATTAATTTTAAGTAATCATTTTTTATTATTTTATTATTGATATCTTTAATATTGCACCCTAAGCGATTTATTCCTGTGTCTATATGTAATCCAAAATATATATTTTTATTGATAATTAATTCAGCTTCTTTTGAATCATTGATGATAGGAATTAAATTATGGTTTTTAAAAACATTGATTTTGTTATTTTCTGTACCATTAAGTATATAAATATGCCCTTTTTTATATTTATTTCTTAGCTTAACTCCTTCTCTAACTGTTGCTACAAAAAAATTTCTACAACCATTATTATAGAGTATTTTAAAAATTTCTATATCTCCTAAACCGTAAGCATCAGCTTTAATTGTAACTGCAGTTGCAATATTTTGATTTAAATTATGAAAAAATTTATAATTATCTATTAATCTTTTAACTGATATTTCTAGAATTGCTGTATTTGGAATCACTCCATTATATTATCATAATCTTTAACAGTTAAATTACTGAATCTTGTAAAATTAGGGTCAAAATGTGTTTTTATCGTTCCAATGGGTCCATGTCTTTGTTTAGCAATAATGAGTTCTGCTGTATTATAACTTTTTTCACACAATTCTCTCCATCTATGGTGTCTTTCATCATATTTTTCTTCAGGTTCTTCTGGTTTCTTAATAGGTTCCATTCTTTCTAAATAATAACTTTCTCTAAATATAAACATAACTACATCTGAATCTTGTTCAATTGTTCCACTTTCTCTCAAATCAGATAATTGAGGTCTTTTATCTTCTCTTTGCTCAACTTGTCTTGATAGTTGAGATAATGCTATGATTGGAAGATTAAGTTCTTTTGCTATTCCTTTTAAACCTCTTGTTATTTCAGAAATTTCTTGAACCCTTCCATCATTTCTTGAATTTGATGATCCTGACATAAGTTGTAAATAATCGATAATGATAAGATTAATATCATACATTCTTTTTAATCTTCTCGCTCGAGCTCTCAGGGTGGGTATAGTAAGAATTGGATTATCATCAATAATTAAATTTAAATTTTCTAAATCAGAACTAACTTTAGCTATTTTTTTAAAATCATCCTTTGATAATTCAGCTTTACGCATTTTATCACCAGAAATTTTTGATTGCTCTGCTAAAACTCTTGTAGCTAATTGTTCAGCAGACATTTCTAAAGAAAAAAAACCTACTTTACCTCCATCAATAATTTTTTTATTACCAAATTCATCTTCCTGCTCTTTAAATTTTTTTGCTGCATTAAAGGCTATATTTGTTCCTAAAGCTGTTTTACCCATTGACGGTCTACCTGCAATTATAATTAAATCTGAATTATGAAGACCACCAAGTTTTTTATCTAGATCTCTTAAGCCTGTTGGTAAACCTGCAATTTTTCCATCTCTTTTAAAGGCTTCATCTATTACGTCTACAGCATTTTTTAAAGCATCACTAAAATATGAATGTTTTCGATCAGTATTTCCTGTTTGTGATAAAAGATAAAGATCATTTTCTGCATTATCAATTAAATCTTGACCTTCTAAATCATCAGTGTTTTCAACTGTTTCTTGCACAATATTTCTTCCAATACCAATAAGACTTCTTTTTATATGAAGATCATAAATTATTTTTGCATATTGATAAGCATTGTGTGTTGATGGAGCAGAATCTTTAATTTGATTAAGATATTTAATATTGTCTAAATTATTATCTTCATTTGATAAATAGTTTTTTAGAGTAATAGGGGAGACTAAAACATTCTTATCTAATAGTCCTTTTATCGTTTTATAAATTAATTGATTATTTTTATCTATAAAGTGATCCTCACTTAAAAAATCAGCTATTTTTTCGTAATTTCTATTATCCCATAAAAGACAACCTATTAAAGCAAGTTCAGCCTCAATGTTTGAAAATTTTTCAAGATTTTTTTGATTGTTATCTATATTTACTACTTCTTTCAAAGCCATTAATTTTTTAATAACTTAATTTATTTTTTTAACAATAGTCTAAAAAAAATTAAAGTTAATATCTTATTAATAACGTGTATAAATTTAGTTTTTATTTACAGTAATTTTAATTGTTTCAGCAATATCAACATAAGGATTTACAACAAATTCATGAGTACCTAATGATCTTATTTGTTGAGAAAGTATTATATCATCTGAGTGGACTTTAATTTCATTATTTTTTAAGAAATTTATAATTTCCTTTTTTGAAATACTTCCATACAATTGATCTTTTTCATCTGCCTCTCTATTGAAAGTTATTTTTAAATTCTTAATTTTGTTAATTATATCTTTAGCTTCATCTAATTTAATTTTTTCTTTATTTTTTATTTCTTCTTTAATATTTTCATAATATTCTAGATTTTTTTTGTTTTCTCTAAGAGCCATTTTTTTGGGAAAAAGAAAATTTCTTGCAAAACCCTCTTTTACGTTAACTAGGTCACCTATTTTACCCAATTTTTTTATATTTGTAGTTAATATAACTTTCATTTTTTTTAATTAAATTTATTAGTAAATGACATTAAAGATAAGAATCTTGCTCTTTTAATTGCTACCGCTAATTCCTTTTGTTTCATTCTTGATACATTGGTTATTCTGCTAGGTATGATTTTACCTTTTTCACTTATGTATCTTGTTAATAACTTTACATCTTTGTAATCAATTACAGGTGAATTTTTTTGACTAAAAGGGCAAAACTTTTTCCTATCTTCAAAAGCGCTATTTTTATTATCTTCTCTACTTTTGTATCTATTTTTTTTATTTTTTTTCATCATATAATTTCGTTGGCAGTTCCTGGTGTTTTGATACTTTTAGAAATAAGTGTCTTATTATCAAGTCATTTTGTGATAAATTATTTTTAATAAGTTCAATTTTATTACCATCAATCTCAATTTGAAAAAAATTGTAAAATGCTTTTTTAAAAGTTTTGATTTTGTAACTTAAATCTCTTAATCCCCAATCTTCTTTATTAATTATGCTTCCTTTATTAGTATTTAATATACTATCAAATTTATCTAATTCTTTTTTTAGTTGATCGTTTGAAATTTCGGGACTTATTAATAATACTGCTTCAAATTTGTTCATTTTACCCCATGGTTAAATCTCAAAAAATGTTTTCGAGAGAAGTAGTGGTTGCATATATTTATATTTTCTAATAAATCAAGGATTAATGACAGCTGTTATATTTCCTGGACAAGGTAGTCAATTTTTGAGCATGGCAAAGGATTTTAATGATAACTTTGATATAGCAAGATCTATTTTTACTGAAATTGAAGACTCATGTTCTTTAAATGTGAGAGATATTATTTTTAATGATTCTAATAACTTATTAAATCAGACAAATTATACTCAAATATCAATTTTTGCTGCTTCACTAGCTATGTACAAAACTTTTGAAAACGAATTCTTAGATGATAAAATTAAAATTAATTATATGCTTGGTCATTCACTTGGTGAATATTCAGCTTTAGCTTGCAGTAATATTGTCAATATTGCTGACTGTGCTAAACTTTTGAAAATTAGGGGAGAATTAATGAATACAGCAGTCGAACCTAATAAATCGGGAATGGCTGCCTTAATTGGCTTAGATTGTTCTGAAATCGAAAATATTATAAAAAATCAAAAATTAAATGTTGAAATTGCAAATGATAACTCTCCAATACAAATAGTAATATCTGGATTAAATGAATTTATAAAAGAGTATGAAAAAATATTTTTATCTAATAATGTAAAAAAATTTGTAAAACTTAATGTTTCAGCAGCCTTTCATAGTAAGTTAATGTATGATGCTCAAGTAAAATTAAATAGATATATTGATGAAGTCAAATTTAATAATTCAAATATATCAATAATTTCAAATTTTAATGGAAAAATAAATAATGATAATAACGATATAATTCATTGCTTGAAAAATCAGATGTCAAATAGGGTAAGATGGACTGAAAGTATAAATAATCTTGAAAAAGCTGGAGAAAACAAAATAATCGAAATAGGACCTGGAAAAATTCTATCTGGTTTAATTAAGAGAATCTCTAAATCTTTTGATATAATATCAATTGAAAATATTAGTGATTTGAAGTCTTTTGAATAAATAAATATGATATCATCAAATAAAGTACTTATTACTGGCGCTTCAGGAGGTATAGGATCAGCAATATGTGATAAATTTAATGAATTTAAATTTAAGCTAGTTTTAACTTCATCTTCTCAAGAAAATTTAGAAAAACTTAAAAATAAATATGGAAATTCTCATAGTTATTTTCATATAGATTTATCCAATTTTGATAGTTTAGAAGAAAATTTAAATTTAATAAAAAATTCTCATAAAGATATTTCAGTAATTGTAAATAATGCAGGAACAACTGATGATGGTTTACTTTTAAGAATGAAAAATTCTCAATGGAACAGAGTCTTAGATATAAATTTAACTTCAAATTTTCTTATAATTAAAAATTTGTTACCTAATATGATTGCAAATAAAATTGGTAAAGTTATTGGAATATCATCAGTTGTTGCAATATCTGGAAATCCAGGTCAATCAAATTATGTAGCTTCTAAATCTGGTATGATAGGTTTGTATAAATCTATTGCTTTAGAAGTAGCAAGTAGAAATATTAATGTTAACCTAGTATCTCCAGGCTTCATTATTTCACCAATGACTGACAAGCTTAATGATGTTCAAAAAAATAAAATTTTAGATAATATTCCAATGAAAAAATTTGGAGAACCTACTGATATCGCTAATTTTGTATATTTTCTTTCAACCAATGAAGCATCTTATATTACTGGGCAGAATTTTCATGTAAACGGTGGAATGTTAATGGTTTAATTAGTTGACATACACTGAATTAATATTCTAATAATCAAATAAGTTAGGAGATCATTATGAGTGAAGTACAAGATCAAGTAAAAAAAATTATTGTAGATCATTTAGGTATAGATGAATCAAAAGTTACACCTGAGGCAAAATTTATAGATGATTTAGGTGCTGATAGTCTTGATACAGTTGAGCTAGTCATGGCTTTTGAAGAAAAATTTGGTATAGAAATTCCAGATGATGCTGCTGAAAAAATTCAAACTGTTCAAAATGCTATAGACCATATCGAAAGTATTAAATAACTTTTAGTTAATAAGTATGAGACGTGTTGTTGTAACAGGAATAGGATTACTTACATCAATAGGTCATAACAAGTTATTAACTTGGGATAATTTAGTAAAATGTAAGTCAGGTATAAAGAAAATAAATACTTTTGATATATCTGATCTTCCTTGTAAAATTGCTGGTTATATTTCTCATAATAAGGATGAAGCTGATTTTTATGACCAAACAATACATCTTGATACTAAAGAAGTGAAAAGAAATGATAGGTTTATTCAGTATGGTATTGCAGCTGCTAAAATGGCTGTTGAAGACTCTGGTATAAATAATCTTACAGATTTAGAAAAATTAAAAGCAGGTGTAAGCGTAGGTTCAGGAATAGGTGGATTAGAAACAATTTACAATGGATCATTAACTGTTAATAATTCTAACCCTAGAAAACTCTCTCCTTTTTTTATTCCTTCATCATTGATAAATTTATTATCTGGACAAATTTCTATTAAATATGGATTTAAAGGTCCTAACCACGCTGTTGTAACTGCTTGTGCTACAGGAGCACATTCTATAGGTGATGCTAGTGAAATGATAAAAAGAGGAGCTGCAGATGTAATGGTAGCTGGAGGAGCTGAAGCAGCTGTTTGTAAATTAGGGGTTGCTGGTTTTTGTGCAGCAAGAAGTTTAAGCACTTCATTTAATGAGACTCCAGAAATAGCTTCTAGACCTTGGGATAAAAATAGAGATGGTTTTGTTATGGGTGAAGGAGCGGGGGTATTAGTTTTAGAAGATTTAGAATTTGCTAAAAAAAGAGGTGCTAATATTTATGCAGAATTAATTGGCTATGGGATGTCTGGAGATGCTCATCATATTACTTCGCCTTCTGAAGATGGTGACGGAGGTTATCGTGCAATGATGGAAGCTTTAAAAATGGCAAAAATTTCTTCTGATGACATAAATTATTTAAATGCACATGGAACATCAACTAAAGTTGGTGATGAAATAGAACTTAATGCTATTTTAAAATTATTTAAAAACAATAATAATCTAAATGTCAGTTCAACAAAATCATCTATTGGGCATCTGTTAGGAGCTGCTGGAAGTGTAGAGGCAATTTTTTCAATATTATCTATAAACAATAATCTTGCTCCAGCAACTTTAAATCTAAATGACCCTATTGATTCGGGAAATATAATTTTAGTATCAAATGAACCTAAAGAATTAAATATAGATTATGCACTAAGTAATTCGTTTGGTTTTGGAGGAACAAATACTGCGTTATTATTTAAAAATTTTTAGTGTAATTTTAATATTTCAGATTTTATATATATTGTATATTTTTTTTATTAAAGATATAAGTTTGATTGATAAACAAATCCAAATATATAAAAATCAAAATATTGAAAGTGTTGTAAGAAATAATTTTCAAAATGAAAATGATTTAAATAAATTTATATTTATTCACTTTTTAAAAATATATAATTTATTTAATGTTAATATGCATTATGGTGATTTTTTAATTAATGATGCTATTAAATTTTATCAATTTATAAATATTGTTACCAAACCAAGTAACGTAGTAAGTAAAATAACTATTGTTGAAGGTTGGTCTAAATTTGAACTAGATAAACTTATGCAGAAACATTTCCTAAATTTTAAATCTTTACAATATGATGAAATTATAGCTGAAACATATTTTTTAAATTCTTCACAAAGTTTTGATAATTTCAAAGATAAATTAATCAATTTCAAAAATAATTATTTTTTTAAAAAAAATAACAATATTCTTTTAAGAGATTTTACAGTTAAAGAAATCTTTATTATAGGTTCATTAATAGAAAAGGAAGGTATTGATTATGATGATAAAAAAAAAATATTTTCTGTATTAATCAATCGATTAAAAAAAAATATGAAATTACAAATTGATGCAACTGTTATTTATGCTCTGACTGATGGAAAATATGATCTAAATAGAAAATTAACTTATAATGATCTTAAAATTAAACATCCTTATAATACTTATTTTATAAATGGCCTTCCTCCTGAGCCAATTTCCTTCGTTGGTTTGAAAACGATTGAATTAATTTTTGAAAATTATAAAACAAATTATTTATTTTATTTTTATAATAAATTTGAGGATAAACATATTTTTTCAGAAAGTTATTTCGAGCACAAAAAAAAATTAAATGAATATAGAGCTAAATAATAAAGTTATTATTATTTCATCTCCATCAGGAGCTGGCAAGACTACTTTATGTAAGATGCTTTTAAAAAAAATGAAAAATTTATCATTATCGATATCATATACATCTAGGAATAAACGATTAAATGAAACAAATGGAAAAGACTATATATTTATAAAGAAAGATAAATTTTTAGAATTAAAAAAAAATAATTATTTTATTGAAACGGCAAAAAACTTTAATAATTATTATGGCTCGCCATATAAAAATCTAGTCCAAGCTACAAGAAATAAAAATAACTTACTGTTTGATATTGATTGGAAAGGTGCTAGAAAAATTAGACAAAAATATAATAAATCAAATATTATTGATTTTTTTATCTTACCTCCTTCAGTTAAAGAATTGAAAGCTAGATTAACTAAAAGAGGCAGAGATAATAAAAAAGAAATTGATTTAAGACTTTCATATGCTTTAAATGAAATGAAACATTATAATGAATATAAATATATCCTTGTTAATCAAAATATTCACAAAACAGCTAATGAAATTGTAAAAATTATTGATTATAATTTATTTATTGAAAATAATTCGTATTTACTTAAACAAAAATTAAAAAGACTTATAAATTTTAAGTAAATCATAATAATTTAATTCATCTACACGTTTATTATCAAATTTAATGATTTTATTATTAAGTAATTTTTTATTTTTAATTTTTTTTCTATTATTCACAAAAATAATATTAATAAATTTTTCAATTTTTTTCCAGTTGATATTTTTTTGTTTAAGTTTAAATCCAACTACTGCAGATTGTACTTTAGGCTTTGGAAAAAAAACATTAGATGATACTTTAAAGTAATAATTATAATCTGAAGATAATTGAGCCATAAATTTATATTTGTTTATTTTGCCATGATTGTAGTTAAATTTATCTGATAATTCTTTTTGAATCATAAAAACCATTTCATCAATATTTTTATTTAGTTTAAAAAGTTTAATAATTACTTTTGTACTAATATTGTATGGAAGATTTGAGATTATAATTAAATTAGTAAATTTATTAAAATTAAAATCTAAAATATCTTTATTAATTATTTTTAATTTATCAATTTTGTATAATTTTTTGCATAAATCTTCATATAATTTTTCATCTTTTTCTATAATGATTAATTGTTTGGGTTTTTTTTTTATTAATTCATTTGTTAAACTTCCTAAACCAGGACCAATTTCTATAACTGTTTTATTTTTAATCTTTAATATATTAGCTATCTTTTTGATTATATTTTTATCTAATAAAAAATTTTGACCCAGTGATTTTTTAGGTATTATCAATTTGATAAACGATTTTTATGAATTTTTCTAAGGATTTTAAATGAATTTAATAGCCCTTTAGATGAAAAAGTTCCTTTCTTAACTAAATCATATGCAGTTCCATGATCTGGTGAAGTTCTAATAATATTCAAATTAGATGTAAAATTAATCCCCGAATGATTACTAATTAATTTAAATGGTATCAAAGCCTGATCGTGATATCCAAAAATAAAACAATCAAATTTTTTTAAATTATTTTTATTAACCATCGTATCAGCAGATTTAGGTCCAGTTATGTTGATTTTATTCTTTTTAAGTTTTTTAATTATTGGTATTAAATTTATGATTTCATCTTTTCCGATTATTCCACCTTCTCCTGAATGGGGATTTATACCGGCAATTATGTATTTAGGATTTAAAACATTGAAATCTTTTTTTAATGATTTATCGAGAATAATTATTTTATTATAAATTCTTTTTTGATTTGCAAACTCACTACTAACTTTATCTAACTTTATATGTGTAGTTAAAGGTGTAAAAAATTTGTTTTTATAAATAAAAATCATATTATTTATCTTTTTACTATCAATTTTTTTAAAAAAATCAGTTTGATCAATAAAATTTTTATTAATTTTTTTAGTAATTAAGTATTTATTTATCGGAAGAGTTACTATACCTATAAAATTATTCTTTTTTGAATATTTATATGTTTCAA
>CACEPG010000001.1 GCA_902561355.1 uncultured Alphaproteobacteria bacterium | reverse complement strand
AGAAGAAGAGTATCTACCCTACTGCCCTGTTAGAATTTACGAGAAATGGATAAAAGTTTCAAACATCAAATCTGGTAGAATTTTTAGGCATATAGATTCTTCAAATACAATTCTTCCACATAATAGTATTTCAGATAAGGCAATATCACTCATTGTAAAGAAGTGGGCAAAAAAAGCTGGGTTTGATGAAAGTAATGTATTTAGTGGTCACTCAGGCAGGGCTGGAATCATTACAGCTTTAAAAAGAAAAAATGCTCCCAACGAAGATATTAAAAAAATTACAAAACATAAATCAGATAGTGTAATCGAGCATTATGATAGAAGATCACAAGAAGGGGAAAATATCACAAATAAGTACTTTAAAAGATAATTATTCTTCTAAACACCTATGTCAGAAATTCTGAATAATTAATTATATTTAAAAATATATTTAATAAAAAGCAATAGCAGCTGCAATTAAAACAATAACTAACAACCCTCTTCCACTCATTGTTGCTATTTTCATTACTGTTTTATTTGGAGGTATATTTTTTTTAGATGAATTATAAACATGCAGATTTACAAATATAGATATGCCAAGAAGAAAACCTGCTGCGATTATTTTAATTGTAAAAGCGCTATTGATAGAAAAACCATTATAAATAATATTCGATAATAATAATCCAGTAATCCATAAAATAATTAAAGCAACCAATCCTATATATCCTAAAAGTTTAAGTATTTTCGAAACATGTAAATTTGGTACTTCGTTTGCTTTAGTATAAACAGATTGAATTACTCCTCCCCCTACTAAAACTCCTCCAGCAAACACTATAGCAAGATAATGTAGAAATTTAATTATTATTAAAATCATTAAAATTTAATTTTTTTATTTAATTATTTCATTATAATTGAAACTATATAAAATTTACATAAAAATAAAAATAAGTAATAAATTTTAATAAAGTTAAAGATTTCTTTATCTAATTTATAATAAAATTTTAATCTTTATTGTGTAATTTTTTACTTAATACAATTTCTGACAAACCTGCTATCAACATAAGTGAACCGCCAACACCCTCTCGCCATCCAAATTGTTCATCTGATATAAGAGCTGCGCTGATAGTTCCAAAAATTATTTCAGAAAGTACTAAAATTGAAAAAAGACCTGCTCCTATTATGCTGGGTGACCACAAAATAATAACATTTGAAGGAATAAAAAATAAAATAGATAATATAATTAAAAGTGGCAGCATAGATATCCATGAATTTAAATTGGGAAATGGTCCAAAAGCATCAGAAAATATTACAGAGATTAATAAAGTTACAGTCAAACCATAAAAAAAGAAAGAAAATAATAATGAAGTAACTTCTTCAGATTTAGCCTCTTCTAATTTAATAGCTCCAGCTGCACATAAAAAACCTCCAGCAAATGCTAACCAATCACCGATATTAACAGGTATAGGTAAATTTCCATCTTTGCCAAAAACAGTCATTAAACCTGATAGAGCTAAAACTAAACTAAAAATTCTTTGCCATTTAGGTTTTTGTTTAAAAAAAAAATATTCAAATATAGTTGTCCATAGTGGCATTAAATAAAATAAAATGAACACACGCATTATATCAGTTAAAAGAAAGCTGTTCGCGTAACATGCGATACCTCCACCGAATAATAATCCTATAAATGGCAAATTTAAACCTGTAGATTTGCCTTTAATAAATTTCCAAATTATAAAAGGAGTTAATACAACTAGCGGAATAGCATATTGGGCAACTGTTCCCCAACCACCTGTTAGTCCTCCAGATACTAATATTCTTTGAGGTATCCAGTATAGACCCCATAAACCTGATGTTAAAAAAACGGAAAAGCAAATTAATAAATAATATGGATGTTTCATAATTTAGAAAAAAATTTAAAAAAAATAAAAAAGCTGGGATTTATATCCCAGCAAATTTTTTATATATAGATTACTTCTGATAGACTATAAATTAAGTAAACAGCAATAGCTAAAAAAACATGCCCTATTACGTCATCTGAGACATCGCTTTTAGCATCAGGGTCTACAATTTTTAATCTTTGAGCCCATGATAAGATAACTTGAAAAAATGATATTAAAGCACTATAGACAAAAAAGATCCAACATCCTTGCGGACCGTTTTCTCTAAAGAGTATCCAAACACCTATAATTAACGTAGGTATGATAAATGTAGCTACTACTCTAACTATTGGTACAGCTTTTTCTCCTATTTCATATCTTGTTACAATTGTATTAGGACTAAAGACACAAAGATACGCATAATAACCTAATCCTAATAAAGTAAATAAAAATAATATAAGATTTAATATTCCACCAAAATTTGCAATAATCATAATCACCCTCCAATAAATTACTATATATATAAATTGTTACTAATTGAAGATATTATAGATATTATAATGTATATTAATCTTATGATCTTGTATAATTAAGCATACGAATTGTGGAAAACAATAGTTTTAATTTAGATAAACAATTACTTACATCTCAATATGATAAGTTTTCATATCCTGAAAAGATAACTGATATTGCAAAAGAAATAAAAAATAATAATTTATATATAAATTATGATCCAAAATACTTTTGGAACAGATTATGGCCTGAAAAAAAATATGAAAACCAAAAGTTAAATGTTTTAATTGCAGGATGTGGTTCAAATCAAGCATCAATATTAGCTTTTAATAATCCTAATCATCAATTTACTGGAATAGATTTATCAATAGAAGCAATTAAAAATAATGAATTATTGATTAAAAAACATGAAATAAATAATTTAAAAGTTTTATGTGATGACTTTAGAAATTATCAAGCTGAAAAAAGATTTGATTTAATATTTTCTACTGGTGTTATACATCATTTAGAAAATCCTACCACAGCACTAAAATACTTTGAAAAAAATATTATAGATGATGGCGTTATAGTATTAATGGTTTATGGTAAATTTAAAAGATATGGTTTAAATAAAATAAAAGAAATATTTAAATCCCTAGATTTTAAACAAGATAAAGAATCAATTAATTTATCAAAACAAATAATCAATAATTTAAAACCAAATCATCCAGCGAAAGCGACTTTAAATTCAAAAGATTTTCAATATGACTCAGGTATCATAGATTTACTTTTACATAATCAGGAAAAATTCTATTCTATTGAAGATTTAATTAATGAAATTAATGAAAGTGAGCTAATAATAAAAAATGTTTTTGAAAGTTCATTAAAAAATTTAACGAAATTTTTTACCTTTGATATTAAAATAATGGAAAAAATTAGATCATTAAAACCTGATTATAAATTAAAACTAGCACAAATTCTCAATTGGGATGATGGTAAAATTGAGCTTATCTTAACAAAAAAAAATAATATAAATCACTCAACTCATTATCAAGAAATTAGAATTCATAATATATACTTTAAAAAATCTATTGATAAATCATATGAATTTAAAAATAATACATTTAAAATTTCTGATAAAAAATCCTCATCAGTAATAAATTTTAACTTGAATGATAATTTGAATGAAAAAAATTTAGAAAATTTATTCAAAGGAAATAAATTAATTAAAGATTTATTTATCTCAAATAAGAATACAGATGATTTTTTTACTTTTTTAATTGAAAATTCATTAATTGATTTTTCATACCATCCTTTTTAACTAATTTAATTTCAATTTTTATTTTGGCATATTTGTAGCGCCAGTTTCTGATCTAATTATTTTTCCATCTTTAATAACATAAACAACTAATACTGCTTGTTTAGAGCCATCAGTAAAAGTGACAAAACTATGAGCAACACCAATTTGATCATTTTCATAAATGATTCTATTATTTTCAGATTTAGGAGCTTCATCACTCATAAACCATTTAGATAAAACATCTCGCCCAATATGTTCTCCAGTAGAATGTTTAACCCAAACAAAATCTTCACTCATAACTTCATTAAATTGATTTAAATCCTTATTTTCTTCTGCGTCCCATAGTTTTTGTATAATTGACATATTTATTCTCCTTATTTTAGAATAAATGTATAATGAATTTTTAATAAATACTAATACAAAATAGGAGATGAAATGACAGTTGCAAGAATTACAACTTTAAACTTTAAATCAAAAGAATCCGCAGATCAAATTGAAGAAACTTACAAAGGAATAGCTCCAACTGAATTCCCTGAAGCAGAACAATTATTGGAAGTACGTGTAGATGATACAACTTTAATGTTTGTTTCATTATATGCTGACAATGAAGCAATGGAGAGAGCTTCATCTGCAAGAACAAAACGAATGGATCTAAATAAGGATTTTATTGATTCTATGGATGGTAAAACAGGTGAAGTAATATTAAATCATACAAACTAATATATATTTATTAAGGGCATTTATAGTGCCCTTTTTATATCTTTGTTTTTTTCTTATTAATTAATATCATAGCAACACCAGAAATAATAATAGCACCTCCAATGTATGCATAGGTGTTAGGAGTTTCTTTAAGAATAAAAATAGAAGTCAACAATCCCGTTATAGGAAAAAGTAAAAGGACAGACATTACATTATTTACAGGATTTCTAGAAAGAACACTATACCAACAACTATACCCTATTACATTCATACCAATACCTAGATAAATTAATATTAGCCATGCCTGAGGTGTAGCATTATAAATATATTCAAAGCTATTACCTTCAATTAAAAAAGAAGCAAATATAGCTTGAGGTCCTGCAAATATACCTAACCAAGCTGTTAAAGCTAAACCTCCAATTTTTTCAGAAACATCTTTTGCTATAACTTGCGCTAAAGACCATAGAAAGGCAGCTGAAAGAATAAATATTACACCAATCATTTTTCCTTCAAGATTAGGATTGCCTGAAAGTATAATTATTCCAATAAAAGCTGTTATTAATCCTATTATATTTTTTATAGGAACTTTTTCACCTAATAAAAAATATGCTATTAAAATACCGAAAGGAATTTCAGCTTGTACAAAAAGAGTGGCGGAAGTTCCCCCAATCATATTTAAACCAGAATAACTTAAACCATATTGAAGTGTGCAACCGATAAAAGAAATGATGAGCATTTTTTTAAAATAATTTTTAGGAAACGGAAAAAAATAAAACATAATTAAACCAGATATAGACCAACGTAAACCGTTTAGAAGGATTGGAGGAAAAGAAGAGTCCATAGCTAATTTAGAAATTGGAAAACCAAATCCTAATACTATAGGAACAAGCAAAGCTAATAAAGTATCCCTTAGTGACATAAAAAAAACTAAACGAAAGGTATATTACAAATAGTTCCGTTTGTAGATATTCCTTCTATATTTAAATTAAATTCTAGACCTACATCCCAAAATGGTTTCTTGAACATAGCAATACCTATTACTTTTTTAAATGTAGGAGAAAATACAGCTGAGCGCATATCACCAATAATATTATTTTTATTATCTATTAATTCAATAGATTGTGACATATTAATTTTATCTAAATTAATCATAACTCCCATTAGTTTTTTATTAATTCCTTCTGATTTTATTTGTTTTAATTTTTCTTTACCTAAAAAAATAACATCAGAATCTAAATTAACATATTTATCAAAGCCACATTCTAATGGGTTATCATTATTATCTATGTCATTACCGTAAGATAATAAAGCACTTTCAATTCTCTCAATTAAGTTTGGACAACCAGGTTCTACATTAAATTCTTTTCCAATATCAAATAGATGATCATATAATTCTAAACCAGATTTAGTATTTTCAACATAAATTTCATACCCACCCTGTTTTGACCAGCCAGATCTTGCTATTAAATGTTTTACACCTCTAAAATCAAAATAATCAAATCCAAAAAATTTTAAATCTGTTATCTCTTTACCAAATATTTTCTCCATTAACGGATAAGATTTAGGCCCTTGAACAGCTAAAATATCTACATTTGGCTCCACTATACTAACATCAAATTTTTTTCCTATTGCTAAGCCTTTAGCAAATAAAATTACGTCTGAGTCAGCAATTGAAAGCCACCATTTATTATCATTAATTTTTAAAACAACAGGATCATTAATTAATCCTGCATTATCATCAATAATAGGACAATAATAACACCGGCCCTCTTTTGCATTTGATAAATCTCTACATGTCATTAATTGAACTAACTTAGCAGAATCTGGTCCAGAAATTTCAACCTGTCTTTCACCAGCAACATCCCATACTTGAACATGCTCTTTTAAGTGATGGTATGAATCTTCTAAAGATACATCAAATCCAGCAGGTAATAACATATGATTATAGACAGAATAAGCACTTAGTCCCTGCTTCTCAATTCTAGATGTATACGGAGTTGTTCTTAATCTTCTTGCTTTTGCTATACTAATTTTTGTCATTCAAATTTAGGGCTATAAATAAATATATTTTAAAGTCTATATTAAAAGAAACTCTTTATTTTATAATATCTGCTTATTATATTAATTTATATATTTAATAATGTCTAAACTACTTCAAAGAAAAAGCGTACTAAAAGTTAAGGAATTTCTTCAGTATGTTGATCAATCTATTGAATTAATAGAATTAGAAGAAACAGCTAGAACAGCTGTAGATGCTGCAAGTTCATTAAATAAAGCAGTGGGAGCAATAGTTAAAAGTTTACTTTTTAAAACTAAAGAGACAAACAATTACTACTTATGCCTAGTCTCAGGAGATAAATACGCTGATACAAATAAAATTTCTAAATTAGTTAATAAAAGCATTGAAAAAGCTAATGCTGATGAATGTAAAGAATTTACTGGTTTTAGTATAGGTGGAGTATCACCAGTAGCCCATGATAATATTCCTACACAAATTTTTATAGATGAAAATTTAAATAGATATGAAATGATTTATGCTGCTGCTGGTCATCCATATGTAGTTTTTGGAATATCTTATAATAAGTTATGTAATATAACAAAAGGTAGGATTGTAAATATTACTAGTTAAGTATTATTCAATATCATCTTTTCTTTTAATTACCTCTATTGATAATATCGTTAGAGACTCTAACTTTACTAGTAAATGACTTGATACCAGTTTGATAATCTCTATAAATAATAAATAGTCCGCTAATAGAAATTACTAATGAGCCTATAAATTCATAATAATCTGGCACATCACCAAAAAAAAGATAACCAAACACAAAACCTGCTATTAATTGAAAATACTGTAAAGGTGCAAATAAACTAGACTCTAACATCTTTGATGCAGCACTAATACATAATCCTCCTGAACCGGCAATTATCCCACATAGAATAAATATATAAATATCATTATTCTTTAATGGAACATAAAATTGAGTTGTTATAATAGCGCTAATAATCAGTCCTACTAAAAATCCATAAAAAGCAAATGCTATTGATGATTGATTACTTGCATATCTTCTAATCAAAATTACATTAACAGCTAAAATAAAAGCTCCTAAAAACAATAAAAATAAACTAAAAGAAAAATGGATGGTTCCTGGTCTTGCTACTATTAATACACCAATAAAGCCGACAATTACAGCTAGTAATCTTTTTGGACCTATCTTTTCTTTTAATACAAAAAAAGAAAGTGCCGTTATAATTAAAGGTGCACTAAAGAGTATAGGATATATTTCACTAAAAGAATGATTTTTAAAAGAGTTAATTATTATTGCTGCACAAATAAGACCCAAAAGACCCCTAAATAATTGGATATGTATTTTATTATTAATCAAAACTTTCCACCCACTAATCAAATACAAAGCTAATGAAATTGGAATCAAACTAAAAAGAGAAATAAAAAAATTAATTTCAATTACAGGATAATAATTTACAAGATATTTTTTGATAATGGAATCTAATAAAACAAAAATAACATAACCAGAAAATCCTAAAAATATTCCTATATAATTATTCTCAAATTTCATTTATTTTGATTAAATATGTTTTATTTAGATAAATGAAACAAAATAATTTCATTTGAGGTACCTAATCGCATTTTTGGACCCCAAGTACCTGCACCAGAAGTTACATATAATTTAGAGTCTTTATTACTATATAATCCATACTTAAATTTAAACTGGAGTCTAACAAATAAATTGAAAGGAAATATTTGACCATTGTGTGTATGACCAGATAACATTAAATCAGTATAATTTTGAATCTTATCCCATATTGAGGATTTATGTATTAAAGTAATATTAAATTGATTTAATTCGTGTTTATTTTTTACAATTTCTATTTGCTGTTCTTTTGTTAAATTATCATCAATGCCAATAAGATTAATATTATTAATTTCTAAATTAGTATTAGAAAGATGTTTAATTCCAATATTATTAATCTCTTCAATTTTGGCATTTGAATTTTTGATATAGTATTCATGATTACCTGTTACAAAAAAAATAGGACAATTAATTTTTTTCTTAATAATTTTCAGATTTTCAATAATAAAAGATGATGAATCAATTAAATCGCCTCCTATTAATAAAAAATCGAATTTTTTATTATTTAATTTTGTTAAAATCTTATTTAAATGTTTAATGTTATTAGATCCTAAATGAACATCACTAAAAAAAACAAAAGATAAATTTTGTGAAATTTTATTTGATTTAATATTAATGTTTTTAAAATTGATTTTAAATCCAAATATAAAAGAAATTAAAGTTAGAGTAATAATTGTAAATAAGCTTATTATCCCTATAGAATAAGAACTTATATTAAGTATCATATTTATTAAATTTGCAAATGTCATTATCCAAAAACTGATAAATCCAATACCCATTCCTTCATAAATAAAAATTCTCAGTGGTTTAAGTGAAGCATAAGAGCGAAAATAAAAGATTATTAAAACAGAAATAATAATTGTGTAATAAAATGATGATCTTCTATTTGGTTTTTCAGAAAATATTAGTTCGTTTAAAATTTCAAAAGGATAGACATATATAAAATATGTAACACAAAAAACTACTAGATAAAAAAGAGTATTTTGATAAATTTTATGCATTAAAATTTAAATAAATTAAGTAAATAAAATATAAACTGTCATCAAAACTAAAAGCAAAGCTACCCATATTGAAAAATTTCTTAATATAATTTTAAAATTGTTATTTGAATGTAAAAAAGATGGAAGAACCAAAATTAAAACACCAAACATATATATAATTGGAATAATTTTACTCATCATAATATTTAATTATTATCCTTTTCTATTAGTTCACTGATTAATAAATCGCCCATTCCTTTATGTGATGCATTTTCATAGAACGATTTAGTTAAAGAGGATAGTTTTTCTGCATTTGGCATGTCTTTTAAAAGATCATTTATATAAGAAAAATCTTTAATGGTATTATCAACAGAAAAAATATAACCTTTATAATCACCTTTTATGGCTTTATCAGCAATTCTTGCTAAAGCACCAGAATTACCTGATCCTAATTTAGCAACTTCACAAAACTTATCTAGATCAACATTATTTTTTTTTGCAGCTTTAATAGCTTCTATAACAAAAGTAGTAGTACCTAATGCTAAAAAATTAGATATTAATTTGGCTTTAGAACCTTTTCCGACTTCACCAAAATGAAAAATAGTTTTACAAAAAGATTGAAGATACAAAGAAGCATTAGTAAAGTTTTCATTATCAGCTCCTACTATAGCGCCCAATATTCCCTCTTCTGCTTGCAAAGGTCCACCCATAACAGGGCTCTCAACAAACGAAATATTATTTTCATTAAAAATTTTTAACATTTCAATTGAGCCTGTTTCATTATGTGTAGTTGTATCTATTATTAATGTTTTATTAGAAAGTTTATTAGTTAAAGTCTTTGCAATTGATATTGCAACTGGAGTATTTGAAACACATAATATTAAGCAATCTAAATTTAAAGAACAGAAATCTTCATATGTATTGACTTCTTTAGCGCCAATTTTTTTCAACTTATCAATTGGCTTACGATTTTTATGAGCTATAATAGAAACATCAAAGTCTTTTAAAAGATTTTTTACCATACCGGAACCCATGTAACCAGCTCCTACAAATCCAACTTTTTTCTTATTTTCCATTATTAAATATATAAATTATTAATAAAAATTTAAAAGATAATCTTAAGTTTTAAAAGTTTTTTTATTTGCTAATAGAGAAAAATATAAGACTACAAATAATAGTGGGATGCATAATAAATTTAATATTTTCCAATTAGTAGAATACAAAATTATTCCAGCAGATAAAGATCCTAAAGCTTGAGTCGAAAATACAATAAAATCATTCAATCCTTGAGCTCTATATCTATCTTCTTGATTGTATGAAATAACTAATAAACTACTGCCACTAACAAATAAAAAATTCCAACCAATACCTAGAAGTATTAATCCAATCATGTAGCCATAATAAGATTGAAAGAAAAAATTATTAATAATACAAATAAACAATAAAAAGACTCCCGAATAAATAATATTTGAATGACCAAATTTTTTTATCAAATCTCCAGTTATTAAAGACGGAAGAAACATGCCAACTACATGTAGTTGAATTATTAGACCTGTTTTAAATAAAGTAAATTTTTCAAATAAATGCATACTAATAGGTGTTGCAGTCATAATTATAGACATAACAATATACCCTACTCCTGCACTTGAAATTGCTTGTACAATTTTTTGGTTCGAAAAAAGATTAAAAATCTGCCCTGTACTATGATTTATATTATTTTTAACTTTATCAAGATCTTTATAAAAAATAAAAAAGAAAAAAGGAAATAATGTTAAAGCAGATAGAGATATATAAGATCCAACATATTGTATTGATACTAAATTCTCAGTTAAAGAAACGATATTTGAACCAATTAAAGCTGCAATAATGCCAAGTAACAAAACCATAGAAATTGCTCTTGGAATATTATCTTTACTTACTGATTCAGAAGCGGCAAATCTATATTGTTGAGCAAAAGCTATTGCAAAGCCTATGAATAAATTACCAAAACAATAAATTATAAAACTTGAATTATATACAGCAAATGCACAAATTAAAGAACTGACACTACTTATCAAACATGCAAGTGAAAAACCATATCTCCTGCCCTTGATACTCATTATTTTAGAAGCAATTAATGTACTACAAGCTACACCTACAATCATCATAGCTGTTGGTAGTGTGGCTAAATAATTAATGTTAATTAATTGAGAGCCAATAATTCCACTTAATAAAATATTAACAACAGGAGCTGTAAAAGAGAATGTTTGACCTATTGAGAGAATAAACAAATTTCGATTAAACATCAAAGTTATCTAACGAGTATTAAACTAATTACAATAAAGATATTTAAAACATATCAGATTTAAATAATAGTAGACCGAAAAGGTTTATTTCAATATTAATAAATTAAATATGTCTTCAAGTCATGATTATAAGTACGATAAAAGAAATAATAATATAAAAATTTATATTAATGGTAAGTTTTATTTAAGAAAAAATGCTAAAATTTCAGTTTTTGAATCTTCGAGTCTTCTTGGTGATGGAATTTGGGACTCATTAAGATATCATAATAATAATTTTATTTTTCTTAAGGAGCATTTAGATAGATTATATAAAGATGCAAAATTAATTGACATTAAAATACCTTTAAAGAGAAAAGAATTAATTAATGCATTAAATAAAACTATTTCAGTTAATAAAATGATTACTAATGTTCATCTAAGAATAATTGTTTCTAGAGGAATAAAATCAACACCATATCAATCTCCAGCTGTAACTATATCTAAACCAACTATAATTATTATCCCTGAATATAAAAAACCAGATATCAAAATATATAAGAAAGGATTAAAACTTGTAACAGTTAACACAATTAGAGGTCCAAAAAATGTTCAAGACCCTCAAATAAATTCTCTAAGTAAATTAAATTGTATACTAGCCTGTATTGAAGCAAATAAAAAAGGGGGGGATGAAGCACTAATGTTTGATATAAATGGGAATATAGCAACTAATAACAGCACACATTTTTTTTATATAAAAAAAAATATAGTTTTTACATCTACTGGTAAATACTGCGTAACTGGAATAACAAGGCAAAAAATAATTGATATTTGTAAAAAGAATAAAATTAAAGTTAAACAACAAAACTTTAAATTAAAAGAAGTGATGACTGCAGATGAAGCATTTGCAACAGGGACATTTGCTGGCGTAATGCCTATTAGTCAAATAAACAAAAAAAAACTTATAATCAAAAAAGAAAATTTAACTTTTAAAATTCTTAATTTATATAATAAATTAATTAATACATAATGATTATTTTTATGTGGTCTGGACCGCGAAATTTAAGTACTGCTTTAATGCGTTCATTTGAAAATAGAGATGATACTGAAATTTTAGATGAACCCTTTTATGCTTATTACTTAGATAAAACTAAGTTGAGACATCCTATGTACAAAGAAATTATTAATAGTTATCCTAAGAATGAAAATACTATAATAAAAGATCTATTTAATATTCCAAATAATTCTGAAATTTATTATCAAAAACATATGACTCATCATTTGTTGGATATATCAAATCTTGAATGGTTAAATAAAGGTAAAAACTGCTTTTTGATTAGACATCCAGCAAAAGTAATAAATTCGTACATAAATAAAAATGAAATTAAAAATATAAAAGATTTGGGATTTGAGAAACAGTATGAGATATTTTCATTAGTTAAAAATAAACTTGATACTAATCCCATTGTTGTAAATGCAGATGATATACTAAAAGATCCAAAAAAAATTATTACTCTTTTATGTGATAAACTTAAAATTAAATATACAAATAAAATGATCAATTGGCCTTTAGGTTCAAGAAAAAGTGATGGAATATGGGGTGACGTATGGTATGAAAATGTAAAAAATTCGTCTACCTTTATTAAATATAAAGAAGTGAATTTAGACGTACCAAAAAAATATCAAAAATTATATTTAGAATGTTTAAAAATTTACAATTTAATGAACAAATTTGCAATTTGATATGAAGCAACAAGAAATAATTAGTGCTTCAAAGATTTTATTTGAACATAAATTAAATAAAACAGGTTTAGATGATTTAAAAAATAACCTCGTACCTTTTAATCTTGTAGATGCTTATAAAATTCAAGAAGAATTAAAAATATTATATTTAACTTTGCAAAATAATGAGTCTTTAGGTAAAAAAATAGGTGTAACAAATAAAGAAGCTGCTAAACAAATAGGTATTGATGAGCCATTCTATGGTAATCTTTTTACAAGATTTTCTGATATTAATATAAATACACTAAATTCTAAAAATTTTCATAAACCTTATCTAGAACCTGAAATAAGTTTTAGAATTAAAGATGATATCAATATATCTTTAGCTCCATATGATAAAAATAATATTAATAATTTATTTGATGGTATCGTTTGCTCAATTGAAATAGTTGATTTTAGATTTAATAAACCAATAGATAAAATTGGCCCTTATAATATTATAGCTTCTAATGGTGCTTCTGATTATTGGATAAGACATGAAAATATTTATCCTTTAAATGTAATTAATTTAGAAAATCATGAAGTAAAATTATTTGTTGATTCAAAAATTCATTTTGAAGGCAATACAAATAATGTTTTGGAAAATCCATTAAATGCTGCTTTATGGTTAATTAATAAATTAGCATCACAAGGAGAACCGATGCTAAAAGGTCAATTTATTTCAACAGGCTCATGTACAAAGGCATTAAAATTAGATAATGGTATGCATATTCAAGCTGAATTTGGAAACCTCGGATCAATTGAATTCGACTATATTTAACTTATATTTGTATTTAGGATGAATAATATTATAAAAATTGAAAACGTAACAAAAATTTATAAAAATAATCTAAAAGCACTAGACAATCTCAGCTTAGATATTCATGAAGGAGAAATATTTGGTTTATTAGGCCCTAATGGAGCAGGTAAATCAACATTAATACATACTATTTGTGGAATTTTAAATTTTAATGAAGGAAAAATAACAGTGAATAATCATGACATTATTAAAGATTACCGCATAACAAGATCTTTAATAGGTATAGTTCCACAGGAATTAAATCTTGAAGCTTTTGAAACAGTTTGGGATAACGTCAATTATTCAAGAGGTTTATATGGTAAGTCAAAAAATCACCAATATATAGAATCATTATTAAAAGAACTTTCATTATGGGATAAAAAAGACAGTAAATTGCGAGAGTTATCTGGGGGAATGAAAAGAAGAGTACTTATTGCAAAAGCTCTATCTCATGAACCTAAAATATTATTTTTAGATGAACCTACAGCTAGTGTTGATGTTGAATTAAGAAAAGATATGTGGGAAGTTGTAAAAAGATTGAAAAAAAAAGGTGTTACAATAATTTTAACTACACATTATATAGAAGAAATTGAAAGTATAGGAGATAGAGTAGGAATCATTAGCGATGGAAAAATAATTTTAGTAGATGAAAAAAGTCGTTTAATTAATAAACTTGGACAAAAAATATTAAATATAGAATTAAGTTATAAATTAGATAAAATTCCTGAAAATTTAGAATCATATAATTTAGAAATTAATGATGAAGGTACAATTTTAACTTATGTTTATGATACTAAAGGTCAAAAAACAGGTATAACGTCTTTACTTACAGAATTAAAAAACAACAATATTCAATTAAAAGATATTAGCACTAAACAAAGTTCACTTGAATCAATTTTTTTAAACTTACTGAAAGAGAATAAAAAATGAATTGGCACGGCCTTTTATCAATATATCTACATGAAATGGATAGAATGAGGAGAACCTTGTTCCAAAGTATTTTCTCACCAATAATATCTACTTCATTATATTTTGTTGTTTTTGGATCTGCAATAGGATCACGTATTACAGAGATTGATGGAGTCAGTTATGGATCATTTATAGTACCAGGGATGATAATGTTAACCATACTTACTCAAAGCATAAGTAATGCATCTTTTGGAATATTTTTTCCTAAATTTACAAATACAGTCTACGAGCTACTAGCTGCACCACTATCAAGCTTTGAAATAATCTTAGGTTTTGTTGGTGCGGCAGCAACTAAATCATTAATTATAGGTTGTATAATTATTGCTACAGCAGGAATATTTGTAGATCTACATATTGAACATCCATTTATAATGCTTTTCTTTTTAGTACTAACATCAATAACATTTGCACTATTTGGATTCATGATTGGAGTTTGGGCAGATAATTTTGAGAAACTTCAATTAATACCTATTCTCATAATTACTCCTCTTGTTTTTCTCGGAGGAAGTTTTTACTCGATAAATATGTTACCAGAATTTTGGCAAAAAGTTTCTCTATTAAATCCTGTTTTGTACCTTGTCAGTGGTTTTAGATGGAGTTTTTATGAAATTGCTGATGTCAGTATTTATACTAGTCTAATAACGATTTTAGTTTTTCTTTTCTCTTGTCTTGGTATTCTAATTTATAGTTTTGCAAAAGGGTATAAAATTAAAAATTAAAAAATGATAGAAGATAAAATAATTGAAAATTACCAAAATAATGGTGCAGCATTATTAAAAAATATTATTGATTTAAAGTGGATTAATGAATTGCAAATTGGAGTTAAGAAAAACTTTGAAAATCCCAGTAAATATAAATGTGTTTATGAAAAAAAAGATGGAAAAGAAATTTTTTATGATGATTATTGTAACTGGGATAGAATACATGAATATAAAAACTTTATCTTTGATTCAAATATAGCAAAAATTGCTAGACAATTAATGAAATCAAAAAAAGTTAATTTATTTCATGAACACGTTCTAATAAAAGAAAATAATTCAGAAAAAAAAACTCCATGGCATCAAGATCAATCTTATTATTGTGTGAATGGAAAAGATAATTGTAGTTTTTGGATACCATTAGATCCAGTTAAAAAAAATACTTCTCCCGAGTTTGTTGCAGGTTCACATAATTGGAATAAACAATTCTTACCTACAAAATTTTTTGGCCATGATTATGAGCATAAAGATGATGAATTTGAAAATATACCAAATATTGAAACAAATAGAAATAAATTTAAGATATTATCATGGGATCTTAATTTAGGTGATGCTATAGCTTTTAATTTTGCTACCATTCATGGGGCCCCAGAAAATAAATCTATAAATAGAAGACGCGCATTTTCTGTTAGATTTACAGGTGATGATACTACGTATATTAAAAGAAAAGGTGAAATGTCCCCTCCTTTTCCTGAATTAAAATTAAAAAATGGAGATAAACTTGATTGTGAAACTTTTCCTGTCTTAATCTCTTCTTAAATAATAAATATATGGCAAAGCAGTCGCATACATTATTAAACTATAAGTAGCAGCTGGTATTAAATAAACACCACCTTCAAAGAAAAGATTAGCAACTACAATAGCCAATGTTCCATTCTGCAAGCCACACTCTAACTGGATCGCTCGTTGTTGAGATGAATCTGAAATAAAAGACTTACTTAAATAATAAGCAATTATCATCATACTAACATTTAAAACTAAAGTAATTAAACCTGCTTGAGCAAAATAAGATACTACGTTTTCTCTTTCAGCTAAAATAGCACCTAATAAAACTAGAAAAAATAAAACAGTAGAAATATTTTTTGCAATATTTTTAAATGAACTTAAAAAATTACTACATACCATACCTAAAATTACTGGAACTGTAACAATAATAAACATTCTTAAAGCTACTTCCAAAAGAGAAACATCTGAAAAATAATCACTTCCTAAAATTGATAAAGAAAAAGATAAAACTAAAGGGATGCTTATTACAGATAAAATACTTATTACAGCAGTCAATGAAATTGAAAGAGCTACATCTCCTTTTGCAAATGATGTTAGAATATTTGATGTCGCTCCTCCTGGAGCAGCTGCTATAATCATTACACCAATAGCAATTTCAGGAGAAAGTGGCCATATTAAAACTAAAATCAAAGCTACTAAGGGTAAAATTAAAATTTGCGAAAAAAATCCAACAAAAAACTCTTTTGGTTTTAATAATATTCTTGAAAAATCAGCTATTGTTAATCCTAAACCTAAAGAAAACATAATAAACGCTAATGCTATTGGTAGAATAATATCTGTAACTATGTTCATACTTGATATCTATCACTTGATTCATTAAAAAAAAATAAAAAAATCAAGCATTTAAGATTTCTAATGGTATAATTAAATAATGAAAATTAATTTTGATAAGTTTAATAAAGAAAAAATAGCTGCATGGGCTGTTCATGGATTTACAGGTTCAGGTGCTGTTCTAGGTTTCTTGGCTATAATATCAATAATTAATAGTGACGCTGTCGGTGCATTTTTGTGGCTGGGATTAGCTCTTTTAATAGATGGTATAGATGGGAGCTTGGCTAGAAAGGTAGACGTGCACAAACAAACTCCAAACATTGATGGAACAATTATTGATAGTGTAGTTGATTATTTAAATTATACAATAATTCCAAGTCTAATGATTTATTGGTTCCAAATGGTTCCCCAAGGTTTTGAAATAATTGCACCGGCATCTATATTTTTAGTTTCAATTTATACTTTTGCAAATGTAAATATGAAAACAGAAGATTATTATTTTAGAGGGTTTCCAGCAGTGTGGAACATAGTGGTTCTTTATTTTTTTATATTAGGAACGAATCTATATATAAATTTAGTCGTTATAATAATCTGTCTAATATTAACTTTTATACCTATTAAATTTGTTCACCCATTGAGAGTAAAAGAATTAAGAAATTTTACGATCTTTGTTACTGTAATATGGTCAGCTACAACTTTAAAATTAGTAACAACCCCTACTTCTAAAATATTTATGATAGATAGTACTATAATTTTTATTATCTGGATTTTTACATCAATTTATTTTGCTATTATTTGTTGGGGCAGATCAATTGATAAAGAAAAAGAAAATTAAATATATTTTTTAAGCTCAGGAGGTGAATAATTAGGTCCTTTCATAACTTTTCCATATTCATTATAAATAGGTTTTCCATCAGCCGATAATTTGGACATATTTGATCTATGCACTTCATTGAAACATTTATCAATTTCTAATCCCCAAGCAGCAGCCGCACCGTACGTAACTACTAAAATATCTGTTAAAGCATCAGCTACTTCTACAATGTCTTTATTTTTAATTGCATCTTTTAATTCTGCTAACTCTTCTTCAATTAATTTAATTCTTAAATCAACAATATTATCATTTGGAAAATCAGGTTTTTCTTTAACCTCTTGACCAAATGTAACCATAAACTCTTTTACTTTTTCAAAATTTGTCATAATAATTACCTTTTAACTATTTATAAAAAATATCATTGTAAGTCACAATAATAAAAAGGAAAGATATAATTGTTATCCCCACTGCTAAATATACTCTAGTAATAAATTCAGGCAAAGAATTTGAAAAAATTCTTCTAATAATAAAATACATTATGTGGCCTCCGTCCATTAATGGAATTGGCATTAAGTTAAATAGACCAACAAATAAAGATATTAATATAAATAAAAATAATACACCTCTAACTTGATCCAACATCATTTGATCAGCATTTTTTACAATACCTATTGGGCCTGCAAGTTGATCACCTAAAGTATTATTATTGTATGATTGTTTTAGAAAAGTAAATAAAGTGATATAATAAGTAGGTATAAAAATTACCGAATTATTAATAGATTGACGTATATCAAATCTATTGATGAATGGATTTGATTGTGAAGATATGCCTACTACAAATTTGTTTAAATCATGATTAAAAACTAAATCAAATTTTTTTGTAAGAATTTTATTATCTCTCTCTATAATTATATTTATAAATTCATTATTACCTATTGCTTTTGGAATATCAGAAAATTCAGATATTAATGTTTCGTTTATTTCAAGTATTTTATCCCCTTCTCTTAAATCATTATTGAAAGCCGGTGAATTATCCATAACTTTACCAATAATTGGCAAAAAGGTCACAATCCCAAAAAAGAAAAAAATACTAAATAAAGCAAGCCATGCACTTAAAATATTAAAAATACTTCCTGCTAAAAGAACAAATATTTTTTGTATTAGATTAAGAGATTGAAATGAACCATTTTCATTATTTGATTTTTTAGAAAAAATAGAATCTAAGCCTTTAATTTTAACATATCCTCCTAATGGTATAGGTGCTATTTTCCAAGTTGTGCCTCTTTTATCTTTAAATTGATAAAGTGGTTTTCCAAATCCTATTGAAAAATCAGTTACATCAGCATTGAATAATCTAGCAAAAATATAATGACCAAATTCATGAATAAAAACTATAATTAAGAAAATAATTAATAAATTTAAGTAAATCATTTAACAATTTCATAAAATTGATTTTTTTTAAACATAAATAAATGTATTAAGCAGATTTAACTTCATCATATTCGTTAATTGGTGGACAAGTACAAAATAAATTTCTATCACCATAAACGTTATCAATTCTGGCAACTGGGGCCCAATATTTATTGTTATATAAGTACGAATGTGGGTATGCAGCATCACTTCTTGAATAAGAATGAGTCCAATTATCTCCTGATATTTCTTCAATAGTATGAGGGGCATTTTTTATAGGATTATCATCACGGTCATATTTACTATTACGGATTTTTTCTATTTCTTTATGAATAGATTGCATTGCAGTGATGAACCTGTCTATTTCTTCTTTAGATTCACTTTCAGTAGGCTCAATCATTAATGTTCCAGGGACAGGAAAAGACATTGTAGGGGCATGAAAACCATAATCAATTAATCTTTTTGCAATATCTTCTTCAGAAATATTTAATTCATCTTTTATTGGTCTAATATCAATTATACATTCATGGGCTACCATTCCATTTTTACCTGAATATAAAAGAGGGAAATAATCTTTTAATTTTTCTTTGATGTAGTTGGCGTTTAATATTGCAACTTGAGTAGCTAATTTAAGTCCATCATCACCCATCATAGAAATATATGAATGCGTGATTGGTAATATTCCTAAACTTCCCCATGGAGCTGAAGATACAGCGGTTAATTCAGTTACGCTATTTTCATTATTAATAATTGGATGTCCTGGTAAAAATTTTTCAAAATGTGACTTAACTCCTATAGGTCCAACACCTGGGCCACCAGAAAAATGGGGAATTGAATAAGTTTTATGTAAATTCATATGTGAAACATCTGGTCCAAATTTTCCAGGTTTGGTAATTCCTACCATGGCGTTTTGATTTGCACCATCCATATAAACAAAAGCTCCTGCTTTATGAATTTTTTCACATATTTCTGAAATTGACTCCTCAAAAACACCATGAGTAGATGGGTAAGTAATCATTAAGGCAGATAAATTTTTTCCAGCTTCTGATATTTTTTGTTCTAAATGACCAATGTCAATATTTCCTAGTGAGTCACATTTAACAATTGACACATCCATACCACACATTTGTGCACTAGCTGGATTAGTGCCGTGAGCACTATTAGGGATTAAACATATATTTCTATGTCCTTCATTTTTTGACTCATGATACTTTTTAATTGCCAATAAACCTGCAAATTCTCCTTGAGCTCCAGCATTTGGCTGTAATGAAATAGCATCAAATCCAGTTATATCTTTAAGCATTGCTATTAATTCATGAATTAGTTGATTAAAACCTTCTCTCTGATGTTTTTCTAAAAAAGGGTGGGCATTAGCAAAACCTGGCAAAGTAATAGGTAGCAATTCTGATGCAGCATTTAACTTCATTGTGCATGAACCAAGTGGTATCATCGTTCTATTAAGAGCAAGATCTTTATTTTCAAGTTTTTTTAGATATCTCATCATTTCAGTTTCTGAATGATATATATTAAAAACGGGGTGAGATAATATTTTATCTTCACGAAGAAAACTATTACCATCAAAAATTACATCTAAATTATTTTCAATATTATCAAAATTAATTTTTAAATTATTTTCATTAAAAAATTTTATAAGATTATCAATATCTTCTAAAGTTGTAGATTCATCAAAAGTTATTGAAAAATGATTATTGTCAATAAATCTAAAATTTATTCCTTCTGAAATTGATTTGTTAAACCAATATTCAGCTTTATTATTTTCAATTAGTAAAGTATCAAAGTATGTTTTTGAATTTATCT
This sequence comes from uncultured Alphaproteobacteria bacterium, assembly GCA_902561355.1. Lineage (GTDB taxonomy): Bacteria > Pseudomonadota > Alphaproteobacteria > HIMB59 > CACPNW01. The sequence goes on along the minus strand of CACEPG010000001.1, from coordinate 90,807 downwards.
TGAAACCAAGTTCTTGTAATGCTTTTTTAAAATATCTAGTAAGATAGTTAATCGTACTAGCAATTTTTTTTAATCTTTCAGGACCATGGTATATCGCGTATGCAGCTGCAATAATTGCCAAACCAGCCTGTGCAGTACATATATTACTTGTTGCCTTTTCTCTTCTAATGTGCTGCTCTCTTGTTTGTAGAGCCATTCTATAGGCTCTTTTATTGTTTCTATCAACTGATACACCTATTAATCTGCCTGGAATCAATCTTTTATAATCTTCTTTTGTTGAAAGATAGCCAGCATGTGGTCCCCCTCCAAACATCGGGACACCAAATCTTTGTGTGGTTCCGACAACTATATCAGCACCAGAAGAACCTGGTGATTTTAATAATACTAAACTCATTATATCTGCAGAAACTATAGTAACTAAATTTTTGGATTTATTAGTAGTTATTAATTCATCAAGGTTAAATATTTCTCCGTATGTATCTGGATTTTGAATTAAACAGCCAAATGTATCTTTATTGGGCTCACCATCAATAATTTTAATTCCGAGGGGCTTTGCTCTAGTTTTTAAAACAGAAATGGTTTGAGGATGGCAGGTATTTTGCAAACAAAAAGTATGTAACTTATTTTTTTTAATTTTATAAGCCATCATCATAGCTTCAGCTGCAGCAGTACTTTCATCAAGTAATGAAGCGTTAGCAATATCCATACCTGTTAAATCTATAATCATTTGTTGAAAATTCATTAACATTTCAAGACGGCCCTGTGCAATTTCAGCTTGATATGGAGTATATGCAGTGTACCAACCTGGGTTATCAAGAATATTTCTTTGGATAACGCTTGGCATTATTGTGTTGTGATATCCTAGCCCTATGTATGTTTTTTTAAAATTATTTTTTAAAGATAAAAGTTGCATATTTGTTTTATTAAATTCTTCAGACATACCTGGTCTTAAATTTAATTTATCTTTAATGAGTATATGACTAGGTACAGTTTTATTAATTAAATCATCAAGTGATTTGCAACCAACTACTTTCAGCATTTCTTCAATATCATTATTTCTTGGCCCTATGTGCCTACTAGCAAAAGTATCTATATCTATCATTATTTTTCTAAAAATTTATTATAATCATCAGAATTCATCAAATTATTAAGTTGATCTGGATTATGAATCTTAATTTTAAAAATCCAACCATTATTTTCTGCATCTTGATTAATTATAGAAGCATCATTTTCTAAATCTTTATTAACTTCAGTTATATCACCATCAAGTGGTGAATAAATATCTGATGCAGCTTTTACTGATTCAACAACACATAAAGAGTCTTTAGCTTTAACACTTTTTCCAATTTCAGGTAATTCAATAAAAACTATATCACCTAAGCTTTCTTGAGCATGATTAGAAATTCCAATAGTAGCTATATCGTTTTGAATAGTAACCCATTCATGATCTTCACTGTATTTTTTTTCACTCATTATTTTCTCCATTTTTTTTATAATTTTTTTTAACAAATGGAAGACTTGTTTCTTTCATAAGTTCCATATTATTTCTAATTTCACAAAATAACTGATTATTTAAGTCAAATTCAGTATTAATATAGCATAAACCAATAGATTTGTTTAGGTTTGGTGAATAACAACCACTTGTGACTTTACCTATTATTTTTTTGTTTTTATCTATTATGCTCATACCTTCTCTAATCATTGATTTATTAACAGATATAATTCCTATTTTTTTTTTAGATAGTTTACTATCTATTTGCCTAATAAGATGATTTGAGCCATTCAAAAAATTATCTTTTAATCTTTCTTTATCTATTGCCCATAACAGACCAGCTTCAATTGGTGTAATATTTTCATTAAGTTCATGCCCATATAAACTTAATCCAGCTTCTACTCTTAAAGAATCACGTGACCCTAATCCACATAATATTGTATTAGCATCTTCTAATAAATTATTTAAAAAAATTTCAGCAATTTCTTCAGGAATTGAAATTTCGAAACCATCTTCACCTGTATATCCAGATCTAGTTATTAAAATTGTTTTATTATTAAAATTAGTGTGGAAAAATTCTAAAAAATTAATACCATTAGGTATTTTTATAAATTTAGCTAATACTTCATATGAAAGTGGACCTTGAAGAGCAAATAAACAATTTTTATTTAATAATTCATATTGAGAAGTAAATTCTGAAAAAATTTCTTCATCTTGTTTTTTTCTTGAAGCATTATAAACTATATAAAAATAAGAACTATTATGTAAAATAATATTAGATAAAATAATATCATCAATAATGCCTCCCTTTTTATTTAATATGAATGAATAATAAGATTTATTTAATTTTAATTTTTTTAATTGAAGAGGAATAAATTTTTCTAAATTACTAATATTATATTCATTTATTGGAATAAGTATTTGCCCCATATGACTAACATCAAATACACCTGAATGATTTCTTACATAATTATGTTCATTAATAATACCTGATTTATAATTAATTGGCATATTATAGCCTGCAAAAGGAACCATTTTAGCACCTTTAGATATATGAAAATCATTTAGAGAAATATTAAGATTTAATTCAGTCAAACTACTTTATCCTAAAACCGCTCTGTCTTTTTACCTGAGAGTGTTTGCACCTTCGGTAGAGATATTTCTCTTTTTCCAGATTTTAACTTTGTTGGTCCTTTTGCCTGAGAGTTTCCGGGTCGTTGCTCCTTCGGCTCCGTATTTAAACAGTATCTCCCAACTAAAATATCTTTTATACTTTCTCTCATTAATTTAAATAATTAATTTAATGGTATATTATTATTTTCCTTATTTTTTTGGTATTTTTTTGATAGTTCCAAGTAACTTTCATTAATTTTCTTTATTTTTTGTAATAAATTATTTTTAGTAAAATCATCATTTATTTTATTAACTTCTTCAATAATAAAAAAACTATCCCAGTATTTATTTGATTTAATATAATTACCTTTTTTAATATTAAATATTTCTTCTAAAATTTTTAAATCATGTGGAATGTTAAAACTATTTTTTGTATCTTCATATGGAAATAAATAATAAAAATTGTCAAAACCAGCCCAAGCAATAGCAGATAAACACAAAGAACATGGCTGATGTGAACTTACAAAATAATAGTCTTTAGGATTAATATTATTTTTCTTAAATAAATTAAATATAGTACTAACTTCACCGTGAAATAATGGATTTATAATTTCATTATTTGTTCCTATGCACAGAAAGTCATAATTTTTTTTTAAAGCAAAAGCTCCAAATATTTTATTACCCTTTGACACACTAATTTCAGTTTCAGGCAATAGATCTGATATAAAAATTTCTAATATTCTATCTAAAAAATCAGTCATATTAATTTAATCATTTAATTTTAAATACTATGAATGATAATTTATTTATTTGCAAAAAAAAAGGCTTCCAGCAAGCTAGAAGCCTTTATTGTAAGTAGCATTTCCTCCCCTTACAAATTTATAAAAGTTTCCATTTATAAATTTCCTTATTACCTTTGCGTGTAATAAGTATTTATATAAATATGTTAATTAAGAAAAATAACAATTAAATTATTATAATTATTAATAGATATTTAATAATAATTCTTAGTATTCTGTTAGTAAACTGTGTAAAGGTTATCTAAGAGGTTTATCTATAGATATTTTTTTATTTAATTTAGCTTCCCTTAAAAAGGTGAATATTCCTGCAGAAATAATTAAAAATAAACCCATAAAACCTTTTAAATTCAGTGTCTCAGACCATAAAAACCAACCAATAATTAAACCCCAAATAATTATTACATATTCAAATGGAGCTATGGCCGAAGGCGAACCTATGTTATATGCTGAAAAAAGGCATAAAAATCCAATAACACCAGTGAAGCCTATGGAAATTAACATTAACAGAGTTAGGTAATTATCTATTTTCCACTCTATAAATATTGGTTGAAATTCTTTAGCGATATTAGGATCAATTATCATATTTGATAAAGTTAATTTAATTAAAATAGAAAAAATTAATGCGGAAATGTAAATATGAATAATTTGTGAAAATACGCTATCTTTATCAGAAGTTTTTTTTTGAACAATTATTGTAAAAGAATAACAAAGAGCACAAATAATTGGGAATAAAGAATAAATATTAAAATCATTAAAATTTGGATCCATCACTAAATACACTCCAATAAAACCAATAAAAATAGCTAACCATCTTTTATAACCAACTTTATCTTTTAAAATTACCATAGAAAATATTGATGTAAAAAAAGGACTTACAAAAAACAAAGTTATAGCAATTGGCAATGAAAGTTTAGAAAGAGAAAAATAATAGAAACTAAAACCTAAAAAAAATACAATAGTTCTTATAATGGTTAAAATAGGATAGTTAGTATTAAAAATAATATCTATTTTTTTGAATTTCAAATAAGATAAAAGTATAATCAAGCCTATAATACATCTTGTAAAATAAATTAAATATAAATTAACTTCATTAGAGATTAATTTTATAAATGTGTCTTGAATAGCAAAAACTGTCATTCCTAATAAAATAAGAATAATTGCTTTAAGATTATGATTGGATTGTATCATATTAAAAATATATAATAAAATTACAATTAAAGAAAAGTTTATAATGAAAGATTTGAATAAATATCTTGTATTAGGAGTAATGACAGGAACATCAATGGATGGAATTGATTTAAGTCTAATTAAAACAGATGGAATTAATTATGTTAAAATAATTAAAGAAGAAAATTACAGTTACAGTTTAAAGAAACAAATAAAGTTAAAAAGAATAGTTGAAAATAAACCAAACAATATTTCAAAAATATATGAATATTTTCAATTATATGAAAATCAGATAACAAAAGATGCTATAAAATACATAGAAAAATTCTTTAAAAGAAATAAGATAAAAAAGATTGATATTATAAGTTTAAGTGGTCAAACAATGTATCATAATCCCAACAAGAATATTACAATACAACTAGGAAATGGAAAGACTATTAGTGAATATTTTAAAGTTAGAGTGGTAACAAATTTTAGAGAAAAAGATATTATTAATGGTGGTGAAGGTGCTCCTATAGGTTCTTATTACCATAAATATTTACTTAATGTTATAAATAGTAGAGCAGTTATAATCAACATAGGTGGGGTTACAAATTCATCACAAATTAAAAATAGAACATTAATTTCTACAGATATTGGACCAGGAAATGGAATTATTGATGATCTTGTGTATTTTTTTTATAAAAAAAAATATGATACAAATGGATACTATGCATCAAATGGAAAAATATCAAAATATATATTCAATCTGTTTAAAAAAGATCCTTTTTTTAAAAAAAAATATCCTAAGTCACTAGATAGGAATCATTTTGATAGATATTTAAATAAAATGAAAAAAAATAAGAAAAATGACGCAATTAGAACGGCTTTAGCTTTTACCATTTATTCAATTAAAAAATTTATAGATCGAAAAAAAAATTCATATTTAAACGAAATTATATTAACTGGTGGAGGAAGAAAAAACATATTATTAATAAAAATATTAAGAGAAAATTTAAAAAATATAAAAATTACTAAAATTGATAAATATGGTTATGATGGCGATTTAATAGAATCTCAAATGTTTGGATATATAGGTATTAGATCTTTAAAAAACTTAATTATCAGTACTCCACTAACAACTAATAATAATAAACCAATTAGTGGAGGTAAATTATTTAACCCTAACCTGAAATAATATTTTTCCAAGTTAAATAATCCAAATTTGAACCACATAAAACTAATATAGTATTTTCTCCTCTAATCTTGTTTTTTAAATGATATTTTACTGCTGATAAACCCGCAACACATGCAGGTTCTAAGAGTAATTTAAAATTATTGTATGCAAATAACATACTTTCTCTCATTTCATCTTCAGTTATAATTATCATCTCATCAATAACATTTTTTGCTACTGAAAAAGAATAAGGCATATGTAATGGAGCACACAAACTATCAGCAATACTTGAAACTTTAACATTAATTAAAGGATTATTTGTTTTTAAACTTTGACTCATACCGCTTGCTAGAAAAGGTTCAACTCCAATAACTCTAGTCTTTGGATATAATTGCTTGATGTAAGAACCTAGTCCACTAATTAAGCCACCACCACCTACTGCTATTACTATATTATCAACTTTTTTATTGAATTTTTTTAATTGATTTAAAATTTCTAAACCAAGTGTTGCGGATCCTTGTAATGTATTTCTTCCATCAAAAGGATGTATAAACGTATATCCTTCTTTTTCAGCACTTTTTACATTTTCAAAAGCTTTATCAGCATTTGTGTAAATTAAATTTGCTTTTAAGTTTTTACAAACATTGACTCGATAAGGATTAGCATTTTCATAAATATAGATTTTATTTTTTAAGTTAAATAAATTAGCTGCATAAGAAGCTGCAATTGCATGGTTGCCTGCACTTACTGCTGTAATACCTTTTTCTAAATTTTTTTTACCAATAGATAATATATTATTGATTGCACCTCTAATTTTAAAAGATCCACCTTTTTGAAAACATTCAAATTTTAATATTATATTAGTATTAAGTAAATTATTTAATTCTGAAGATCCTTCAATTAAAGGAGTGATATTTATATAAGGTAATAATTTGTTATATACAGTCTGAATTTTATCTATTGAAAGATCATTATGCGTCAAGAAATGCCTCTTAATTCTTTAATTTTATCATAAGCTAAATTAATAGAAGCGAGTTCTTTATTTGATTGTTCAATAAATTCCTTAGGCATTCCTTTTGCAATTAAATTGTCAGGATGATGCTCTTTATTTAATAAGATCCATTTTTTTCTGATTATTTTATCATCATCACTTCTATTTACTCCCAAAAGTTTGTATGGATCAGCATCCTTGTTATTTAAATTCATTTGAAAAATTCTTTGAAAATCTTTTTCAGAAAATTTAAAAGATACAGATATCGATTTTAAAAGATCAATTTCTTTTAATGAAATTTGACCATCTGAAGCTGCTATATAAAATAGATTATTAAGTAATTCTTCTAGCAAAACTTTGTTATCAGAAAATAACAGACCTACTTGGTCAGCAATTTGTTTATATCCATAAACATCTTTTTTTGCCTCGTTAAATATTTTTCCTACTTTATTGATTTCAGACTTAGGAATTTTAAATTTTTCTTTAAATGCTCGTATTTCATCTTCCGTTACTTTTCCATCAGATTTTGCAAGTTTTGCTGATAAAATAATAAAACTAATTGTAAAAATTTGTTGCTTTTGATTTTGATTTATTTGAGAAAAATTAAACTTAGATTTAGAACGTTTATCAAAGGCGTTACCTGCCATAACACCAAGGATAGCACCAATAGGTCCTCCTAAGGCAAAGCCAGCTGCTCCACCTAAAATTTTTCCCCAAATTGTCATGTTAATAGTTCAATAATACGTTTAAGCTCTTTTAATTCATCATGAGAAATTTTTTTATCCTGATTAGAATCAATTAATTGAAATAAAATATTTGTTGAATTATTAATTTCCTCAATAGAAATAAAATTATCATTGTTTAAATCTAAAAAGTTAAAAAATTGTAATTCTTGTTCAGTTAGTTCATTACTTTGTAAACCAAATGAAAAAAATAATAAAAAAATTAATCTTATCCAAACCATCTAAACATTCCTATAATACCTGCTGTAATGTAAAAAAGCTGTAAAAAAAGAATACCTTTGTGATTTAGTTTAAAAGACCATAATCCTATTAATATAGCAGATATTGTTAATAAACTAAAACCAATGAATTCTAGCCCTATATTAAATGCTACTAATAACGAATAAAGAATAGCTGTGGTGACACCAGACCATTCTAAAAACTTATTCAATTAAATGTGAAAATTAAACTTTTTTAATATTAATAGCGTTCTCTTTGCCTCTATTTTCTCCTATTTCGAAAGAAACAGCTTCTCCTTCTTGCAAAGTATCAATACCTGCCTCTTCTAATGCTGAAATATGCAGAAATACATCTTTTCCTCCTGCATCATTTTCAATAAATCCATATCCTTTTGTTGGATTAAACCATTTAATTTTACCTGTTGGCATATTTTTCTCCTTCTATTTTTATATTTGAGGTTTAAGATTTTTATTTTAAAAATAATGTATAATAAGTAATAAAATCTCTCGTTGATTAATTAATTACACTACTTAACTATTAACTTATGAATTGCAAGTATTTTATTATAGTATTTTATGCTTAGTTATAGACACGGATTTCATGCAGGTAATCATGCTGATGTATTAAAGCATGTATGTCTTATTAATTGCTATAAAATTCTAAAAAGAATGCATAATTCAATAAATTATATTGACACACATTCTGGTAATGGGCTGTATTTTTACAATAATGAATTTATGGCTAAAAATAAAGAATATATCTATGGTATTGAAAAATTAATCAAATCTAATAGTAATAATTCACAAATAAATCATTATTTAAAAACAATTAAAAATATTAATAAATCAAAAAAATTATCTTTATATCCAGGTTCGCCAATGATTATGAGTCATTTAAGCAATAATAATGACAAATTATTTTTTTATGAACTTCATAATAATGAAATTAAAACATTAAAAAAGAATTTATCAAATTATACAAATTTAAAAATATATCATACCAATGGTTTTAATTTTTATAAAAAAAAAATAAATTTTAGAAATAAATACTTGGTTTTAATAGATCCTTCATATGAACTTGATAGTGATTATATTGAAGTTATAAATTTTCTAAAAATTATAGATGAACGTTTCAAAAATTTTACTATATTAATTTGGTATCCAATAATAGCTATTGATAATCATAAAATATTTATTGAAAAAATTAAAAAATTAGCATTAAGCAATTTAATACGAATAGAATTACCTATAGAAGACTATACAGAAGAAATAGGATTAAAAGGAAGTGGAATTTTTTTAGTTAATAGTAATAAAAAAATAATAAGTAATTTAAAAAATACTGTTTATGAATTATATGAACATTTAAAAAATAAAAGTTGTAAAATCAAACCTGTATTTCAATATTTAAAATAGTGAAAAAAAATATAATTAATTTAAAAGATGAAAATATATATTCGTTATTTATAAAAATAGCTATTCCTTCTTCAATTGGTACAATCTTTCAAAATTTATATTCTGTTGTAGATTCCATTTTTGCTGGTCAAATGATTTCTAAAGAAGCATTAGCTGCTATTGGTCAAGTATTTCCAATTTATTTTATTATAATAGCATTAGGTGTGGGAATAAGTATCGGAACAACATCTTTAATAGCTAACAGTATAGGTGAAAACAATAAATTTAAAGCCGGTAATGTTGTTATACAATCTTTAATAGTGGCTATTTTAATTTCTGTAATTGTAAGTATATTCGGTTTAACTTTTAGCAATACTTTAATAAGTTCAATGAATAATGATAAAGATTTATTGTATTTATCTAATGAGTATATGAGAATTATATTTATAGGATCAATATTTATTTTTATTTTGATGGCATTGAATTCATCTTTAAGCGCTCAAGGTGATACTAAAAGTTATAGAAATGTATTAATATTTAGTTTCTTTTTAAATATTATATTAAATCCTATAATGATATCAGGAAAAATATATAATTTTCAATTATTTAATGGTTTAGGAATATCGGGTATAGCTTACGCGACAATTATTTCAAATTTTGTAGGAGTTTTTTATTTATTTTACAAGGTACAAAAATCTGAAATTTACAAGTATACAAAATTTACAATAGTTCCAAATATTAAAATCATTTTAAATATATTAAATCATGGAATACCAGCATCTATTGGTATGATGATGATTGCTTTAGGCTCTTATATACTAATATTTTTTGTTGCAATATTTGGTAGCAATGCAGTAGCAGGCTATACATCTGCTGGTAGGTATGAGCAATTATTTTTTTTACCTTTATTAGGTTTAAGCACAGCAGTAATATCAATTGTTGGTCAAAATTATGGAGCAAAAAATTATGAAAGAGTTTTGGAAACATATAATAAAGCACTTTTAGTTGGCATCATTTTGCTGACGATTCTTGGATTTATAATGTTTATAACTGCTGAAATTTCGATGAATTTATTTACAACAGATGAAAAAGTAAAACAATTTGGATATGATTATTTAAAAATAACTGCACTAATGTTTCCCGCTTTCCCTTTTTTCTTTTTTGGTAATGCTACATTTCAAGGTTTGAAATTACCTGCAATAGTAATGTATATGGCTATTCTACGGTTTGTCATCATACCAACTATAATTATTTATTTTATAATTAATAAAATAGATCAAAATTATAATTATATGTTTTATGGTTTAGTGATAATGCATTGGGTAATAGCAATATTATATTACAATTTTTGCAAAATAAAATTTAAAAAAATATTAAAATAAATTATTCTACATTATCAAGATTAGGAACAAATAAAACATCATCAAATTCTTCATGAATAATTTGATTATCTAATTTAGTAAATTTAACTAAAATTTGTTTATTTTTTTTAATCATGGGAGAAACAATGATGCCTCCTTCTTTTATATGCATAAAAATATGATTAGATATTTTAGAAGTAGCTGCTGTAAATATAATCCTATCAAATGGAATTTGTTCTTTCCACCCAAGATTGCCGTCAGCATATTTTGTTACTATATTAGTGATTTTTAATTTAGAAAATATTTTTTCAGCATTCAATTTTAAATTTTTAATTCTTTCAATTGTATAAACTCTTCGGGATAAAAGTGCTAATACAGAGCATTGATAACCACTACCTGTACCTATTTCTAATATTTTATGTGTATTATTAACATTAAGTATTTGTGTCATTTTGGCAACTACAAAAGGCTGACTTATTGTTTGATTATCTCCTATTGGAAGAGCAATATTTTCATAAGCTTGATTTCTAAAATTTTCAGGGATAAAATCTTCTCTTGGAATCTTTTCTATTGCAGATAATACTTTAGGATCGTTTATGCCGGATTCCCTTAATTCTAAAATTAATCTTATTTTCCTAACATCTAGCACTAAATTAATTTATCTTGATTATTAAAATATTTTCTTAATACTTCAGGAATTATTACATTGCCATCCTCAGTCTGATAATTCTCTAAAATAGCAATCATTGTTCTACCAACAGCAAGTCCTGAACCATTTAAAGTATGAACAAATATATTTTTATTTTCTTTTTTATATCTAGTATTCATTCTTCTTGCTTGAAAATCGCCACAATTAGAACAACTTGATATTTCACGATAATTATTTTCTCCTGGCAACCACACCTCAATATCATATGTCTTTTGTGCAGCAAAACCCATATCTCCGGTGCATAATGTCATTATTCTATAATGTATGTTTAATTCTTTTAATATTGCCTCAGCACAGCTAAGCATTCTTTCTAATTCATTATCTGAATAATTTGGTTCTACAATAGAAACCAATTCAACTTTAGTAAATTGATGTTGTCTCAACATACCTCTAGTATCTTTGCCAGCAGCACCTGCTTCAGAGCGAAAACAGTGAGTATAGGAAGTATATCTTAAAGGTAATTGTTTAATATTTAAAATTTGATTATTAGATAAATTTGTTAAAGGTACTTCAGCTGTCGGTATTAACCAATGGTTATCACCAGCAGCAAAAAGATCTTCTGAAAATTTAGGTAAATTACCTGTGCCATATAAAATATCATCTTTTACTAAAAAAGGGACATTCATTTCTTTGTATCCATTTTCTAAAGTATGTTTATCTAACATAAAGTTTGAAATTGCTCTTTCTAGCCGAGATAATTGACCTTTTAAAACAACAAACCTAGATCCAGATAATTTTGATGCTGTTTCAAAATCCATTAAATTATTATCTTCACCAATTTCAAAATGTCTTTTAGGTTTAAATTTAAAAACAGGTTTAGTTCCCCACTCTTTGTAAAATAAGTTATCATTTTCAGATTTACCTACTGGAGTAGAAGAATGAGGGATATTTGGTAATCTTTTTAATATACTTTGTAATTCATCTTCTTTAATTGTTTCAAGTTCTTTTAAAGTATTAATTTCATTTTTAATTTCTTCAACTTTTTTTAAATAGTTATCAGCATTTTTGTTTTCACTTTTTAATTTTCCAATAGTTTTTGATAAAGTATTTTTTTCTGAGAGAAGATTTTGAAGAAAAGTTTGTGTTTTTCTTTTTTCTTCATCAATTTCTAATATTTTTTTTGAAATTGCTATTTCGCCTCTTTGTATCATTGCATTATCAAATTCTTGAGGATTTTCTCTTATAAAGTTTATATTATGCATTTATTTTTTATTATCATTTTTTTGTATTATTTTAGCTATAAATATTGAAATTTCATAAAGTAATATTATTGGTAAAGCTAGACTTAGTTGACTAAATGGATCAGGAGGAGTCAGAAAAGCAGCTGATAGAAAAGCAATTACAATTGCAAATTTTCTAAATTTTTTTAATGATGTATGAGTAACTAATCTAACTTTTGCCATTAATCCTAAACATACTGGTAACTGAAAAGCTAAACCAAAAGCAAAAATAAATCTCATCATAAGTGATAAATATTCTCCCATTTTGGCCTCTAATCTAATAGGAACACCTGAAGAATTTAAATTCTGATATGATAAAAAAAAATTCCAAGCTAATGGAGCTATTAAATAATATACCATGGCCCCTCCAGCAAAAAAAAGGATGGGAGTTGCTAATAAAAAAGGCAGGAAAGCTTTTTTTTCATTACGATATAACCCTGGCGCAATAAATTTCCAAATTTGTATTGAAATTAATGGAAATGCAAAAAAAAGAGAAAAAAAGAACGCTATCTTGAGTTCAGTAAAAAAAGCTTCTTGTAAAGCAGTATAAATAAAACCTTGTCCTTTTTCAACATCAAGAAGATTTACTAAAGGTTTAGCTAAAAAAGAAAACAGATTATTTGCAAAATAAAAACAAATAATAAAAATTAATACAATATAAATAAAACTCCAGATTAATCTTTTTCTTAACTCAGTAAGATGATCAATAAGTGACATTTCTTTAAATTCTTGATTGGTCATAATATTTACTAAATTAAGTCAGCCTCGTCTTGAGTCTTATTTTTTTTATTTATATCATCAATATCTTTTTCAACTAAAGTCGATGTTTCCTTGATTGAATTAATTTCATTTTCTAAATTTTTTTTAATATCAAAATCTTCTTTTAAATTTTTAACATCAGATAATGTTTGTTTTACATCATTAAAATCTTCTTGTTCAGATAATTCTTTTAAAGAAGTTTTAAATTCTCCAGATATTTTTTTAATATTTTTTAAAAAAAAGGAAATTTGTTTTATAAAATTTGGCAATTCTTTAGGACCAATAAATATAACAACAATAATAATAAGTAAAAAAATCTCTCCCCAGCCAAAAGTAAACATTTATTTACTTTTCGTTGTCTTGATTATTCTCTATATTTTTATCTTCTTTTTTTTCCTCTTCACTCATTCCTTTTTTAAAAGATTTAATGCCTTTTGCCATATCTCCCATGAGCTGAGGTATTTTGCCTCTGCCAAATAAAAGCAAAACAATAACTAATACAATTAAAAGCTGCCAAATACTCGGTGTCATAAATTCTCTCCTCAAAAGCCTGTTATACGATAAATCAAAAAAAACAAGAAATTCAAAAAAAATTAGGGAAATATTAATCTAATAAATATAAAAATGGACTTTATCAGTTCTCTTTTATAGGAATAAAATCTTCTAGGTTTTCATCTTCATCAAGATTATTTTCAGTATCATTAATTTCATCCGTCTTTGCTAGATCTGTAATAGTAGCAATTGCTGACCTTTTTTCCAAAAATCCACTTGCCTTTAATTCATCTTTATTTGGTAAATCAGAAATATCTTTAATACCAAAATGTTCTACAAATAGATCTGTTGTAATCCACAAAGCAGGTTTACCTGGAATATTTTTTCTTCCTGAAGGTTTTATCCAGCCAATTTCCATTAAGTGATCTATAGAACCGCGACCCATTTGAACACCTCTTATATTTTCTATTTCTGATCTAGTTATTGGTTGCTGGTAAGCTATAATTGACAAAGTTTCTAAAGCTGCTCTAGAAAGTTTTCTTTTTTGTGATTTAAATATTGTTAATTCATCTTTGATTTTATCTGAAGTTCTAAACGACCATTTTTTTCCTGTTTTAATTAAATTAATACCCCTATTTTCATAAAAAGTTTGTAAATCTTCAATACAAGTATTAAATTTTTCTTTGTTTGTTATTTTTTGTATCAAATCATCTTCATGAACAGGTTCATGAGAAGCAAATAATATTGCTTCAATAATTTTACTATCTCTATTAGCACTCATTATTTTTTCATTTTAATATAAATATTACCAAAGCTTTCACTTTGTTTAACATCAATAAATCCATTTTTTGCTAATTCTAAAGAAGCGACAAAATTAGAAGATAATAAAGATTTATTAATTATTTTATTTTTTCCAAACTTAGGAATTAAAGTATAAAAATTTGTCCAATCAACAAGCGTTCCAAAGATATTTTTTAACCTCTGTATAGCATCATCAACTGAATAAAGTTCTGAATAAGCAATAGTTAAATGACTTACTTGTGCAGATTTTAGTAAAATTTTTGAATAAGAATTTAATAAATCAAATAAAGAAGATGAATAAGAAATATTATATTTGATATTTACTCCTTCACTAGAGCCGCCATAAAAAACATCTCTACCAATTATTGGTTTTGAATAAAGAATTTTAGATATTTTTTGGAAAGCTTCTAGGCGCTGTAGTTGATATCTTAGAGCTTCTTCTAAATCTTCAGGGCTATGTTCTTCAATATTTTCTTCTTTTGGTAATAATAATCTTGATTTTAAATATGTTAACCAAGCTGCCATCACTAAATAATCAGCAGCTATTTCTAAATGAATATCTTGATATTTTGATATAAATTGAATGTATTGTTCAGCTAATTCAAAAATAGATATTTCAGATAAATCTACTTTTTGTTTTCTAGCTAGGTCAAGAAGTAAGTCAATAGGCCCTTCATAACTATCTAGTATAAGATTAAATCTATTGTTATCTTGGAAATTTTCTGTTTGATCTAGCATAGTTAATTATAAATAATTTTAATGATTCTAGCTAATTTTTATATTGTTTGACATCTACTATTAAACATTTTTCTAATTTTGTTAAATATTTAGTGCAATAATTATAGGCTTTTTCTCTAGTGTTGAAGTTTTTGTATAGTAAAAAATACTCGACACCAACTTGTGAATGAAAAGTAAAAATAAAAAATTCATCTTTTTTAAATATAGACTCCTTATTAATTATCAATTTACTTAAAAAATTATTAACAACAGAAAATTCAGAATTTGTGAAAAATTGAATTGAATAATTTAACTCATCAATATTTATAAATTCATTATCAAAAATAATATTTGTTTGAGAATTTAAACTTTTTTTATCTGTATTAAAGATTTTTTGACCACCTTTATCTTTAGGAATTTTATAATAATTACCCTTATATTCCGGGATTATAATAATTTGAGAATTAAAATTATAATTAAATATAAAAATAATTAATAAAAAAATAGTTGCAACTAGCAAAAATAATTTATTTGATTTTAAATTTTTTTTTTTATTAAATATATATTTATAAACCATTACATTGATTCTGTAGGTTCAATTTTAATTATCTCAAAAATATTTTTTAAAACTATGCGAAATGCAGATAACCAAACAAGCTTACTTTGAGTTTTAGTAATATTTTCTTTATCAATTAACCTTAAAGATTCATTTTCCTTACCTTTATTCCAAAAAGAATGAAAAGTTGAAGATAAATCTTCTATATAATTAATTAAACGATGTGGTTCTTTAAATTTAGCTGATTGATATAAAATAAATGGATAAGATATTAATTTTAATATTATTTCTATTTCTTCATTTGAAAAGTAATTTTTAATATTTTCATATTCAGAAAAACTATCAATAGTTATACCTAATTCTTTTGATTTATTTATAACTGATGAAACTCTAGCATAAGCATACTGACAATAAAATACAGGATTATCTTTATTCTTTTGAACTACTTTATTTAAATCAAAATCCATTGATGTTTCACTCCTTGTAGAAATCATAAAATATCTCAAAGGATCTTTGCCTACTAAGTTGAAAACTTGTTTTAAAGATATGAAATTTCCTTCTCTTTTAGACATTTTCAAAATTTGATTATCTTTTATAAGACGTACTATTTGACAATTAAGAATTTCCAAATAATCATTTTTATTTGTGATTGCAGAGACTACCGAACGCATTCTAGGAATATAACCAATATGATCTGCTCCCCATATATTTATTAATTTATCAAAATTACGTTTATATTTATCCAAGTGATAAGCTGCATCGTTTGCAAAATATGTCCATTCACCATTTGCTTTTTTAAAAGCTCTATCTCTATCATCAAAAATTTGAGTAGATTTAAAAAGTAATTGTTTTCTAGATTCCCAATTTTCAGAATCATCGGCTATAGGTTTATCTAAATAACCTTCGTATAATAAATTTTTATCTTTGAGAATTGAAAAAACTTCTTCGATTAAATTTTTATTAACTATTTCACTTTCTTTAGAAAAGATATCAAACTTTATTTTTAATAAATTTAAATCATAAACAATATCTTTAATAATATTTTCTATTGCAAATTTTTTAAAAAAATTATTAGTTTTTTTCTTGTCCTCATCTAGCCAAATATCTCCATAATCATCTTTAATTTTTTTAGCTATTTCAATTAAGTATTCACCTGGATATTCATTTTCATCAATATTAATTTCAAATTTATAAAGCTGCTGATATCTTTTATAAAGAGAATTAGATAAAATATCTATTTGTGATCCTGAGTCATTTACATAATACTCTCTAGTAACTAGGTATCCAGATTTTTCTAAAATTGAACCAAGAACATCTCCAAGTACTGCTCCTCTTAAATGAGCAATTGTTATAGGTCCTGTTGGATTTGCTGAAACAAACTCTATGTTTATTTTTTCATTTTTACCATATTGAGAATTACCATAATTTGAATTAATTTTGATTATTTTTTTTAGATGATCAATAATATATTCCTTTTTGAAATTAATATTAATGAATCCTGTGTCAGAAATTTCAAATTTTTCTATAAAAGTTAATTTGCTTATTTGGTCAGATAAAAATTTTTTTAAATTATATTTACTATCTATAATTTTTTTATTAACAATTAGATAAAAATTTGAAGAAACATCCCCTCTTTTAGATTTAGATGCAAAATCAATATTTATATTAGATTTATTGATCTTAGTTACTAATTTTTTGTCTTCAAGAAAATCAACTGTAGAATACAAAAAATTTAGTAAATTTGATATATAATCAATCATAAATTTCCTTATACAATCTAGATGCATATCTATCAGTCATACCTGAAATGTAATCACAAATAATTCTTTCTATAGGTAAATCACTATTATTAATCCAATCTGAAGGTAATTTGTTAGAATTTGTATAAAAATAGTTAAACAATTTAATAATAATAGTTTCTACTTTTTGACGTTTTAGGAGTAAACTTCTATGATTATAAACATTTTCAAACAAAAAGTTTTTTATGATCTTACAATTATCTTGCATTTCTTTTGAAAATTTAACAACAAAACTAGAATGGTTTTCAACATCTTGAAAAGTATTCAGATTAAATTTTTTTATATTAAATTTTGTTTGTTTATAAATATCAGCAATCATAAGTGACATACTTGATCTTAGAACTTGAAACATTAAATGTTTATCATTTATATTATGATATTTATCTTTTAAATTGTAAATAATTTCATTAAAAAAAATATTCTCTTTAAGTTGTGAAATGTTCAATAAACCTGCTCTAATAGCATCTTCAACATCATGATTATTGTAAGCAATATCATCTGATATTGCAGCGATTTGTGACTCAAGATGTGGTTGTTTCGATAAAGATAAATTATGTTTTTTATTATATGCTAAAATATGAAATGGAATATTTGAAGTTATTAAACCATTATGTTTAACAATGCCCTCCAAGCTCTCCCAAGTAAGATTTAATCCATTAAAATTAGGATGTCTTTTTTCTATCTCTGTTATAACTCTCAATGTTTGATCGTTATGATTAAAACCTCCATGCTGTTTCATAGAAGTATTAAGTGCTTTCTCTCCGTTATGTCCGAATGGCGGATGTCCAAGATCATGAGCTAAAGCAACTGTTTCCCCTAGATCTTCATCTAAGTTTAATGATCTGCATAATGAACGAGCTATTTGAGCTACTTCTAAAGAATGAGTTAATCTAGTTCTGTAATAATCACTTTCACTTTCAATAAATACCTGGGTTTTATGCTTTAATTTACGAAAAGAACTAGAATGAATAACTCTAGCTCTATCTCTTTCAAATGGACTTCTAGAGGCATCATCGTCTAATTCATTGTACAATCTACCTTTAGAAATAATTGATCTTGCAGCTAAATCTTCAAACATTATTATTTTTGATATATATCCACAATATTATTATAGTATATAGGGTTTTTAAAGAATGAATAATAACATCGAAATAACTAAAAGTGCACAAGATCATATCTATGAAGTTCTGGCTAAAGACAAAGCTAAATATTTTAGAATTACTGTATTAGGTGGTGGATGTGCTGGTTTCCAATACAAATTTGATTTTGAAAACAATATAAAAAAAGATGATGTTTTGATAAAAACTAGTAAAATTGAGGTATTAATTGATAATGTATCATTAAAATTTATCAAAAGTTCAAAAATTGATTACGTACAAGAATTGATAGGATCTTCTTTCAAAATTACTAATCCACAAGCAACTTCTTCATGTGGTTGTGGCACTTCTTTTTCAATGTAAATGAAAATTTCAACCTGGAATGTAAATTCAATCAATGCAAGAATAGAACATTTAGTAAAGTTTATAAAAAAAGACCAATCGGATATTTATTTATTGCAAGAATTAAAAACAGTTCAAGAAGGTTTTCCTCATAATCAAATTAAAGATTTAGGATATGATTGTTATGTTAATGGTCAAAAGGCATGGAATGGGGTAGCAATTTTAACAAAACAACCAGCAAAAATAACTAATTTAAAAATACCTGATTACGACGATGAAAATGCAAGATTTATAGAATGTGATATAGAAAATTCTAAACTTAAAAAAAAAATAAAACTAATAAATATATATTTGCCTAATGGAAATCCTATAGATACAGAAAAATTTGAATATAAAATAAATTGGATGAAAAAATTTAATAATTATATATTGTATTTGAGAAAATCGATGACTCCAATTATTATTGGCGGTGATTTTAATGTTATTCCTTCTGATGCTGATGTTTATTCTCCTGAAAATTATAAAAATGATGCTTGTGCTCATCCAAAAACTAGAGAACAATTTAGAATTTTAATTAATATGGGCTTTACGGATCTAGTTAAATATTTTATTGATGGGAATACTAATTGGACATTTTGGGGTTACAGAGGTGGTGGATGGCAAAAAGGAAATGGTCTTCGAATTGATCATTTTCTTGCTTCTCCTGAGGTTACTGATTTAATAAAAAATGTAAAAATTAATAGAGAGCCACGAGGTTGGGATAAAGCGTCAGATCACACACCAGTTACAATCGAAGTAAATAACTAAATATCAGCATAAGTATGAGTTTCATTCTCTGCACCTGGTTGAGTGACTGCTCCTTCATGCGCTGGACCTACTGTTTGAGCATATTTCCATATAGATCCAGAGTTATGATTAGTTTTTCTTGGTTTCCATGCTTTCTTTCTTTTTTCTATTTCATCATTAGTTAGATTAACATTAATCTCTCCTTTAATGGCATCAATAATTATTTCATCACCATCATTTAACAAGCCAATCATACCTCCTACAGCAGCTTCAGGGCCTACATGACCTATACAAAAACCTCTTGTACCTCCAGAAAACCTTCCATCTGTTATAAGTGCTACACTATCTCCAAGTCCTTGACCATATATTGCACCAGTTGTAGATAACATTTCTCTCATACCAGGACCACCTTTAGGGCCTTCATATCTTATGATAACTGCATCACCTGCAACAATTTCATTTTTTAAAACAGCAGTTAAAGCATCTTCTTCACAATCAAAACATTTTGCTTTTCCTTTAAATTTTAAATTTTTTAAACCAGCGATTTTAGAAATTGAACCATCTTCTGCTAAATTACCCCATAATCCTACTACTGAACTATGTTCGCTTATAGGTTTATCACATGTATAAACAACGTCTTGATTTTTTGGAAATATTACATCTCTATGATTTTCTCCAATTGATTTGCCAGTTACTGTTATACAATCACCATTGATATAACCTCCATCCAAAAGAGATTTTATTACAATTGGAACGCCGCCTACTTCATATAAATCTTTTGCAACATATTTTCCTCCTGGAGACATATCTCCTATATATGGAGTTGATTGATAGATTTCTACAACATCTCGAAGTGTAAATTTGATACCAGCTTCATTTGCAATAGCTGGCAAATGTAATGCTGCATTTGTAGAACCGCCTGTAGCTGCAACTACTACTGCAGCATTTCTTAAAGAGTCAATTGTAACTATATCCCTTGGACGAATATTTTTTTCAATTAAATTCATCACAGCCTTTCCGCTTTCAATACCATAATTATCTCTTTCTTCATAAGTAGCTGGAGTCATAGCAGAATTTGTTAAAGCTAAACCAAGAGCTTCAGATATACATGCCATAGTATTAGCGGTAAATTGACCTCCACATGATCCAGCAGTGGGGCATGCAACTTTTTCAATATTTTTTAGTTCTTGATCATCGATTCCACCTTGAGCATGTTTACCAACTGCTTCAAAAACATCTATTATTGTCATATCTTTACCTTTATATTTACCAGGAAGTATTGAACCTCCATAAATAAAAACAGAAGGTATATTTAAACGTACCATAGCCATCATTAAACCTGGTAAGGACTTATCACATCCTGCCAAACCAACTATTCCATCATAACAATGTCCTCTAACAGATAATTCTACTGAATCTGCAATAACTTCTCTGCTTACAAGCGATGCTTTCATTGCTTCATGACCCATAGCTATACCATCAGTGACTGTTATTGTAGTGAATTCTCTAGGTGTTCCATTTTTTTCTTTAACTCCAATTTTTACAGATTGAGCCTGTCTACCTAAAGTTATATTACATGGCGCAGATTCATTCCATGTAGTAGCTACTCCGATAAAAGGTTGATATATTTGTTCTTCAGTCATACCCATAGCATAATACATTGATCTATGTGGAGCACTCTTTGGCCCAACGCTTACATGACGGCTGGGAAGTTTTGATTTAATATTTGAGCCCTTATCAACCATATTAATTTATAGTATTTATTATTTGATCAATTTTTTCAATAGAAGATTGGAGATCATAAGCTTGTTTTTTAAAATCATCAATTACATGACTCGGTGCTTTTTGAACAAAGTCTTCATTTTCTATTTTAGTCATCAAAGAATTAAATTTTTCTGTTTCAGACTCTTTCTTTTTATGAAGTTTTTCAAGTTCTTTATTAGTGTTAATTATACCTTCTAATGGTATTAGAAGTGAAATTTCTGATAAAACAACATAAGCTGAATTCTTTTGATTTTTAATATTTTCAAAATTAATTTCATTTATTTTTAATAATCTAATAATTTCATTATCGAATTTTTGAATAAATTTTAAATCTTTTTCATTTTGAATGTCTAATGTAATATTAATTTTAGTCTTATATGGAATTTTAAGTTCAGCTCTTACATTTCTTACCGAAGAGATAATATCAATAATTTTTTGTATGTTGTCTTTAGATTCATTAAAATTTTTATTAATATTTATTTGATTAAATTTTTGCATCATTAAAAAATTATTTTTATCATATAAATTTTGCCAAATTTGTTCAGATAAAAAAGGCATAGTTGGATGAATTAATTTCAAAATTTCTCCAAAAACCCAACCTGAAACATTTCTAGTTTCACTCGATTTATTATCATCCACAAAATCTGATTTAATAAATTCTATGTACCAATCACAAAACGTATGCCAAATAAAATGATAAAGTGTATTAGCAACTTCATGAAATAAGTATTTTTTCATATATTCATTTACAGACAAAGAAGTTAGTTCAAGTTCTTTAATTATCCATTTGTTAACATCTAATTTTATTACATCATAATCTATATAAGTTACAAAATTTGATTTATTTATTTGTAAAAAATTAGCTGCATTCCAAATTTTATTTGAAAAAGACTTATATCCTTTAACTCTGTTTTCAGATAATTTAACATCTCTACCTGGGTTTAATAAAGCCGTTAAAGTAAATCTTAATGTATCAGCTCCATACTTATCTAAAAGATCTAGAGGATCAATAATATTACCCTTAGATTTAGACATTTTTTGTCCTTTTTCATCACGAATTAATGGATGTATATATATATCTTTAAAAGGTGTTTTTTTCATAAAATAAGATCCCATCATCATCATTCTCGCTACCCAAAAAAAGATAATATCAAAACCAGTAACCAATACATTGCCTGGATAAAATCTTTTTAGTTCATAAGAATCGTCTGGCCAATCTAAAGTAGAAAATGTCCATAAAGCTGAAGAAAACCATGTATCTAAAACATCTTGATCTTGCTTTAGAGTCTCAGAATTGCCATAATGAATTTTTGCTTTTTCATTTGCTTCACCCTCACTTAATGCAACAAATATTTTTTCATCTGGTCCATACCATACAGGAATTTGATGACCCCACCAAAGCTGTCTTGAAATACACCAAGGTTGAATATTTTCCATCCAATTAAAAAAAGTTTTCTCCCATTGTTTAGGTACAAATTTAGAATGGCCATTTTTAACTGATTTTATTGGATTAATTGAAAGTTTTTTAGCATTACAAAACCACTGGTCTGTTAACCATGGTTCTATAATAACACCAGATCTGTCACCATAAGGAAGAACCATTAATTGTTTTTCTTCTTTAACTAGTAAATTTAACTCTTTTAATTCATTTAAAATTAATTTTCTGGCTGCAAATCTATCTAAATCAATAAATCTATTAGGAGCATTAGAATTAATTTTAGCAAATTTATCAAAAATATTAATAAATTTTAATTTGTGACGTTTGCCTACTTCGAAATCATTAAAATCATGTGCGGGAGTTATTTTTACTGCCCCAGAGCCTTTTTCAGGATCAGCATATTCATCTGCAATAATTGGAATCAATTTATTTATAATTGGAAGTTTACAAGTTTTTCCAATAAATCTTTTATATCTAGAATCATCTGGGTGAACAGCTACAGCAGAATCACCTAACATAGTTTCAGGTCTAGTAGTGGCAACTACTATAAAGTTATCACTATCAATAGGATATTTAATATGCCACAAACTTCCTTCTTGTTCTCTCTGTTCAACTTCTAGATCTGAAATAGCAGTTAATAATTTAGGATCCCAATTTACCAATCTTTTATCTCGATAAATGATGCCATCATTATACAAATCAACAAAAACTTTCCTAACAGCTTTTGATAAACCTTCATCCATAGTAAAACGCTCACGAGACCAATCTGCAGAGGCTCCGAGTCTACGTAATTGGTTATTAATTTTTCCACCTGATTCTTTTTTCCATTCCCAAACTTTATCGATAAATTTTTCTCTACCTAAATTTTTCCTATCAATATTTTTTTCAGATAATTGTCTTTCAACAACCATTTGTGTAGCTATACCGGCATGATCTGTACCAGCTTGCCATAAAACTTCCATTCCTTTCATTCTATGAAATCTAATTAAAATGTCTTGAATAGTAAAAGTTAAAGCATGCCCCATATGCAAACTACCTGTTACATTAGGAGGAGGCATCATAATAGAATAAGGTAAATCATTTTTAACTGGTTTAAAACAACCTTCTTTTTCCCATTTTGAATAAATTTTTTTTTCTTCTTGAATAAAGTCAAAAAATTTTGGAAATTCCATTTTATTTAATATTTATTTTTATTATTTTTTTCTAAAATATCAGGTAATCGTTTATCTAGCCATTCATCAAATTTTTCTTCAAAAATATAATTTATTTTATCGTCTATAATTTTATTAATTTCATCTATATCAGTTTGATCTTTTTTAATAACATTAATAGTTCCATCATTATTTACTTTTCTATTTAATATTAAAATATTATCATTGATATTTTTCGTGTTATCATCTTCTAAAGCTCGTCTTATTACTTCTAGAGTGTCTTTAATTGATTCTTCTTTTGTCATTTAGTTAATATTATAGATTATCAAATATTTATTCAAAATATTTAATTAAAATTTGGTAAATATTCTTCAAATAGATCTAAAATAGAGCCTTCAAGAGCCTTAATATTAAAATAATTTAAAATATAATCTTTCCTAGCAGAATAATAATTAACATTAACTGACAACAATTCGCTTTCAGCTTCGATTAATTCATTTATCGTTTTGGTTCCAATATTATACTCTTCAATGATACTATTTAATGATGTCTGGATAGATACAATTCTCTTAAGGCTTGTTGAAATGTTTGATTTACTAATTAAATAATCTTTATACAAGTTTGAAGCTTGTATCTGAATATCGTCTTTAGAATCAACATAGTTTAGTTCAGATTGAAGTATTTGAGATTGAAATTTTCTAATATCAGATTTATCAATATTTTGATTAAATATAGGTATTGTTAAAGTTATGCCTATTGTTCCATTGGTTTTTTCAGTGCCGCTATCTATTCTACCTGTATCAGAATATTCAGCAGAAGCTGATAAATCTAAACTAGGTTTATTAGAATTTTTTTCTTTGGATAATAAAATTTTTTTATTTAATATATCATTATTCAACAATAAAAGATCTAGATTGTTTTTTAATGATTTTTCTATAATTTTATTTAAATCTAATTCTTGATCAAAATTAACAATTTCTTCCAAATTAAAAGCATCTAATCCAACAATTCTTTTAAATGTAATCTTGCTAACATTATAGTTTTGTCTTGCTGTAAATAAGCTTGTTTCTGCTATGGCATAAGCAGATTCTGCATTCTGTAAATCATATAAAGTGGCTGAGCCTAAATCATATCTTGTTTTAGTTTCTTCTAAAAATCTTTTAACAGAGTCAAAATTTTTTTTGTTAGCTTCGAGTGATTTTTCATAATTAATTACAGTAAAATATCCATTAATTGCAGTAAGAACTAAATCTTGAATAGTTTTTTGAAAATTAATTATTTCGTTATCAAATAAAATTTTAGACCTCTTGATTTCTAAATCATTAACCCCTCCATCAAATAAATTTTGTGATAAAGAAATTTTATATTTATCAGTAAATGTTTCTGGAGTAGTTGATGCTGTAGAAGTACTTGAGTCTGAGCTAGAATATGTTCCTGATATAGTGCTAGTTATAGATGGAAGTTTTTGCCCATATGCATTTTCAATCAACTCTTTAGATTCATTTAATTTTTCAATAGCAATTTTAACTTTAGGATTGTTTTCAATAGTACTTTTAATCGCTTCATCAACGTTTAGTGAAAGTACTGCATTATTGAATATAATAATAATTATAAATAAAAAATATTTCATTAAAATTCAAACTCCTCATTTTTTTTATCAATAGAAAATTCAGAAAATACATCAAATAAATATTCTTTTGAAAATGAACCTTTCGTTTTTGTTATTTTATATGCTTTTGCAAGTTCATCATTAATTTTTTCTATATATATCAGTCTTCCCCCTTGATTTAATTGATCAATAAATATGCCATTTAAATTATATATTGGACAATCAATTACTATTAGATCATATGGGGATTCTTCTACAAATCCATTATTTAATTTATCATTTATAATTTTTATATTATTTAAACTATGTTTTGTAAAATTATTTTTAAGTATTGAGATATTTTCTTCTTCATTCTCTAGTACTATCAATTCTTTACAAATAGTCCCTATCATCATAGACAAATATCCAGTGAGGCCACCTACATGGAGTACTTTATCTGTACTTTTTATTTGAGCACTTGAAATAATTTGAGCTAAATGTAAATTTTTTAAATATCCTCTTCTTATTGAAATATTAAAATCTCTGTCAGAGTAACAAATGGGTTGATGGTTTCGCTTAACAAAAATTTCTTTTGGAATATTTCTAAACAAATTAAGTATTTTTTCTTCTTTTATCTTATTTGGTCGAAGTTGATTTTCTACCATTAATTCTCTTGCTTTATCAAAATTTTCGATCATTTAAGGTCAGTTGGTTATAATCTCATTTATTTTTTTATCAAATATTTATATATTTATTAATAAGTAATATTCTAGTTTTTCATGTTTAATTGACATGTATTAAATTAGTCATTAATTGGCACATTATTTGGCTCGGTGGCAGAGTGGTTATGTAGGGGCCTGCAAAGCCTTGTACAGCGGTTCAATTCCGCTCCGAGCCTCCAATTTTATCTTGTTTTTTTTATTTTTATTTATTATTACATATTTTGGATCCCCTGTAGCTCAGTTGGTAGTAGCATTTGACTGTTAATCAAAGGGTCGCTGGTTCGAGCCCGGCCGGGGGAGCCAATATATTAGGAATTTACTTCAACTAATTCATCAAATCGTGTTGTATAGCACTGAGATACATTTTTTCTTCTCATCTTCCATGTTTTTTTAATTCCTTCAGAAGCAATTTTTAATGTTGAGCTTCCATATCTGTTATTTATAGTATCAATAGTTTGCATCATTCTATCTGAAACTTCTCGATCATAATCTAGCAATCCTTGAGTTACACCATGCTTGCTAAGACCATATAATATTACCCCTGCTTTTTTATAACGATAATTAGATCGGTATATTTTTCTGATTCCTTCAAGGGCTTTTTTTACAATTTTTATACTGTCATTTGTTGGAAATGGTAGTTGAAGTTTTATTGAATTTGAATATTGTTTTTCTCTTCGATTGAAATGATTGGTTAAAACGAAAACACTTATTGAATCAGCGACTAAATTCTCTTCTCTAATTTTTTCTGCAACACGTGATGCATAAAAAGATACTGATTCTTCTAAATCTTTAATTTTTTCTACTGGACTGCTAAATGATCTTGAAACACAGCAACTTTTTTTGTCACTTGGAACAAGTTCAATATTCAAACATGAAACCCCTAATAATTCCAAGTATGTTTTCTCACCAACAATACCCATATTTTTCTTAACCCAACCCTTGTCTACCTGAACAAAATCACATGCTGTGTTTATCTTGTATTTTCTTAGAAAAGCTGAATGTTTTCTTCCTATGCCCCAAACATCTTCAATTGGAGTCAGTTTTAATGCTTCTTTTATTTCAAACCAATTTTTTAAAATACATACCCCTCCATATGTATTATTTTTTTTAGCTAAATTATTAGCAATTTTAGAAAGAGTTTTTGTGGAACCTACTCCTATACTTACAGGAACACCTATCCATTGTTTTACTTTATTTCTTATATGTCTACAATATTTATCAATCTCATAGTTTTCAAAACCATTCAGATTCAAAAAAGCTTCATCAATTGAATATATTTCAATGTCTTTTACAAAATAAGAAAGTGTTTCCATTACTCTCTGAGAAATATCGCCGTACAAAGAATAATTGGAAGAAAAAACCTTAACTTTATTTTTTTCAATAATTTTTTTTACCTTAAAATATGGTTCCCCCATTTTAATTCCTAATTTTTTAGCTTCACTAGATCTTGTAATTATACATCCATCATTATTTGATAATACTACAATTGGTTTACCTATTAACTTGGGATTAAATATACGTTCACACGAAGCATAAAAATTATTACAATCGACAAGAGCGATTGATTTTTGTAATGAAGAATGATTAAGAGATAATTGCTTTGTGTATAACATAAGTCACAACCCCCCATATAAAACACTCCATTTCTTCTTTTACTTCAATGCTTGGATAATCACTGTTAGCTGAAACTAAAAATAAAGACGTATTTTTCTTTCGTATTTTTTTTACAGCCAGATCACCAAAAATAGAAGCAATAACAATACTTTCATTTCGAGGAGTAACACTTCTATCTACTATAAGTAAGTCACCGGATAAAATACCTGCATCAACCATAGATGAACCATTAGCTTTTACTATATAAGTAGCCGCAGGATGCTTAACTAAATATTCATTTAAATCTAACTTATTTTCTAAATAATCAGTTGCAGGTGAGGGAAATCCTGCCGAAACTGAATCAACAAAAAAAGGAGTTACATTTTTTGTATTTAAATTTGATTTAATTATAAAAATTTCATTTTTTGCATACATATTTTTAAATATATTTTTTAACTAACTGATAAATAATAATTATTATAATAAATTAAATATTTATGTTCTTGTTTTGTTCTTATTTATTCAGATTAGTAAAAAAGTCAACATAATAATAATAAAATCTGTTAAAAAAAAATATGACTAATTTATTTGAAAAAGATCCCTATTTAAAAGAATTTGAGTCAAAAATAATAAATGTAAATCAAGAATTGAAAACAATTGAACTAGAAAATACAGCCTTTTATGCAAAAGGAGGAGGACAACCAGGAGATACAGGAATAATAGAAATAGATGGTGAAAAATTAGAAGTAATAGATACTACAAAAAATGGAGGATCTATTTTTAATATTGTTGAAAATATTAAAAATGCAGAAAAAGAAAAAAAAATAATAGGGAAAATAAATTGGAAAAAAAGATATAAACATATGAGAATGCATAGTGCTTTGCATTTAATATGCTCGGCAATACCATTAGATGTGACTGGAGGACAAATTGGATTTGAAAAAAGTAGATTAGATTTTAATGATCCTGAAAAAAATATAAACAAAGAAGAAATTGAAGAAAAGATTAATGTTCTAGTAAAAGAAAATCATTCTATAAGTTATGAATATTTAGATAGTAAAATATTAGAAGAAAAACCCGAAATAGTGAGAACGATGTCTGTAAAACCTCCTAAAATAAACGGGAAAATTAGATTAGTTAGAATTGGAAATATTGATTATCAACCTTGTGGGGGTACTCATGTAAATACAACATTGGAAATAGGAGAGATTAAAGTTTCAAAAGTTGAAAACAAAGGCAGAATGAACCGAAGAGTAAATATATTACTTAATGATTAAGTATTTGACTTAAAAATAATTTAGTTCGATCACTTTCTGGATTATTAAAAAACTTTTCTGGAGCTGCTTCTTCAACAATTCTTCCTTCATCCATAAATACCATTCTGTTAGCAACTGTTTTAGCAAATCCCATTTCATGAGTAACAACAATCATAGTCATGCCTGCCTCGGCTAACTCTACCATAACATCTAAAACTTCTTTTATCATTTCTGGATCTAAAGCTGATGTAGGCTCATCAAAAAGCATAATGTTTGGTTTCATTGCAAGTGAACGAGCTATAGCAACTCTTTGCTGTTGACCTCCAGATAATTGTCCTGGATACTTGTTTGCTTGTTCTGGTATTTTAACTATTTCTAATTGCTGCATTGCAAGTTCTTCTGCTTCTGCTTTTGGCATTCTTTTAACCCATATAGGTGCTAGTGTAATATTCTCTTTTACAGACAAATGAGGGAAAAGATTAAATTGCTGAAATACCATTCCAACTTCCCTTCTGACACTGTCAATATTTTTTAAATTACCAGTTAATTCTATTCCATCTACAATTATTGTTCCCTCTTGATGTTCTTCAAGTCTATTAATGCATCTTATCATTGTTGATTTACCTGATCCTGAAGGGCCGCATACAACAATACGTTCTTTTCTTTTAACTTCTAAATTAACATCTTGAAGTACTTGAAAATCTCCAAACCACTTATTTACATTTGATAATGAAATTATAGAATCTTCTGACATATTAATCTGCTCCCATGTTAATACCTGTTTTTAATTTTTTTTCCAAATACAAACTGTATCTAGACATCGAAAAAGTAAATATAAAGAATACAATAGCTACAAAAACATAGACTTCGTTTGATAATCCCATCCATGTCGCATCTGATAAGGCCCCTCTTCCAATTCCTAATAAATCCAATAATCCAATAATAATAACTAAAGTAGTATCTTTAAATAATCCAATAGATGTATTAACTATTGAAGGAATTGTAATTCTAATAGCTTGTGGTAAAATAATTTTTCTATTCATTTGCCAATAAGATAATCCTACAGATTGCGCTGCCTCAAATTGACCTTGTGGAATAGCTTGCAATCCACCTCTAATAACTTCTGCCATATATGCAGCCTGAAAAAGTGTAACAGCAACAAGAACTCTAACTAATCCATCCATGTTTATTCCTTCTGGTAGGAATAATGGAAGCATAACCATTCCAAAAAAAAGCAGTGTTATCAAAGGTACACCTCGAATAAATTCAATAAACAGTGTGCATACCATACTAATAACTGGAAGTTTTGAACGTCTACCAAGAGCTAAAATAATTCCAAGTGGAAAGGCGAGTGCAATACCAAAGACGCCTAAAACAAGAGTAACTAGCAACCCTCCCCATTTATTAGTAGGAACTATTTCAAACCCAAATCCACCATACAATAAAACAAAAGCAATTATTGGAAATACAATAGTAAATTTTATCAAATGCCTTCTGTATGGTAAATTTTCAACCAATAATGGTATAAGAGCAACTGCTAATAAAAAATATGTTAAGTTTGCTCTCCAAACTTGGTCAACAGGATAAAATCCATAAATGAACTGGTAAAACCGAACAATTATTATTGACCAACAAGCGCCATGATATTCTTCAGGATTTGCTACCCTAGAACAAAATGTTCTATCAATTATTTTCTCACCTTTATAGTTATGTGTAAAATCAGCACTCAAAATTGACCAATCTAAAAACCAGGGAATTATTTGATAAAGAAAGTATAAAACTAATAATGTAACAGCAGTATTAAACCAGCTGGAAAACAAATTAATTCTTAACCAACCAATCAAGCCTGTTGTAGCTACGGGAGGTTTTCTTGTATTAAATTGATTTTCTAAATTCATTATTTTTCCTTAAATTGTATACTTCTATTATAAATATTCATAAAAAATGATATTGTTAAACTTATAAGTAAATATGTTGCCATAGTTATTGCCATACACTCGATAGCTTGACCAGTTTGATTTAAACTAATTCCACCAAATCCGTGAACAAGATCTGCATATCCCACAGCTATTCCAAGTGAAGAATTTTTAGTCAAATTTAAATACTGACTTGTTAATGGGGGTACTATAACTCTTAAGGCTTGGGGGATTATAATTAATCTCATTATCCAATTTTGTTTTAAGCCTAAAGCACCGGATGCTTCTCTTTGACCTTTGGTAACAGATAATATTCCTGATCTTACTGTTTCAGAAATAAACGCACCTGTATAAATTGTAAGTGATAAAAACATTGCAATAAATTCTGGCCGTATAACCATACCCCCTTTAAAATTAAATCCTTTTAAAATTGGATATTCTAGAGTCATTGGAGTACCCATTATAAAAAAAACTAGAAGAGGTAATAAAATGATTATTCCTAAATTAGTTGTAAAAGTAGGGAATTGTTTGCCTGTAGTATCTTGTCTTTTTTTAGCCCATCTCCTAATAAAAAAAGCTATTAAAAAAGATATAATTATAAATATGGTAACAATAAAAAAACCATCTTCATAAATTGGTCTAGGCCCATAAAGACCTCTATTTGAAATATAGAAAGTTTCCCAAATTTGAGGCGCTTGTTTTATTCGAGGTAGTTGAATTAAAATTGCATACCATAAAATAATTTGAAGAATTAAAGGAACATTTCTACAAAATTCAACATATACATAGGCTGTTCTACTTAAAAGCCAATTATTTGATAATCTTATTATTCCAACGATAAATCCTAGAATAGTAGCAGCAATACAGCCTGTAAAAGAAACTAGTAATGTGTTTAATACGCCTACAAAGTAAACTTTTGTATGTGTATCAGTAGATTTATAATCTAAAAATGGTGAGAAACTAATATCAAAACCTGCTGGATTATTTAAAAATCCAAATCCCGTAGCAATGTTTCTTTTTTCTAAATTATACGCAGTCGTATTAACTATAAACCAAATAGCTAATGCAAAAAAACCAATAACTAATGTTTGGTATAGAATACCTCTAGATTTTTCATCAGAAAAGAAATTTTTTTGCATCTTTATTTAAAAAAAAATGGGGGGCAGTATTGAGCCCCCCAAGAAATATATTTCTAGATTCTATCTAAATGGAGGAGCGTATAAAATACCTCCGTCAGTCCATAAAGCATTTAGATTTCTTCCAATTCCAAGAGGAGTATCAGGTCCGATATTTCTATCAAAAGACTCTGAGTAGTTACCAACTTGTTTAATGATATTATAAGCAAAGTCATTGCTTAGTTCTAACATTTCACCATAACCACCTTCAACTCCTAGAAGTCTTAAAACTTCAGGAATATTTGAACTTTTACTTGCATCTACATTCGCAGAAGATACGCCAAGTTCCTCAGCAATGATCAAAGTGTTCAAAGACCAACGTACAACGTCACCCCATTGATGATCACCGTGTCTAACTAGTGGGCCTAAAGGTTCTTTAGAAATGATGTTTGGAAGAACAATCCATTTATCTGGATCGTCTGCTTGAGCTCTTGTTGCTGAAAGACCAGATGCATCAGTAGTATAAACATCACATCTACCTGCAAACAAGTTTTCTCTTGCTTCATCATTTGTTTCAATTGGAAGTGCTTCATAACTAATGTTATTAGCTCTGAAGAAATCCGCAAGGTTTAACTCTGTAGTAGTACCTGTTTGGATACATACAGTAGCACCATCAAGACCAGTTGCATCATCTACACCTAGTGCTGAAGGAATCATAAATCCTTGTCCATCGTAGTAGTTTACACCAACAAACTCAAAACCTAGATTAACATCACGGCTTAAAGTCCAAGTAGTATTTCTTGCTAGCATATCAATTTCACCAGACGCTAATGTTGGGAAACGTGATTTACCAGTAGTAGTTGTAAATTCTACTTTACTTGAGTCTCCAAAAATTGCTGCTGCAACTGCACGACATACGTCTACATCAAAACCAGCCCAGTTTCCTGCATCATCAGGAGCAGCAAAACCGATTAAACCAGTTGTTACACCACATTTAAGAAAACCCCTATTCTTAACATCATCAAGAGTTCCAGCATTTGCTGTAAAAGCAAAAGCTACAACCGCAAAGATTGATAATAGTTTTTTCATATTATTTCCTCTCTTTAAATAATTATTTAAGGATCTTTTTACAAAGATTGCTACCCAATAGCAAAATAATAAGTTATTCGAAATAATTAATTTTAATCAATTTAATAAAAGTGTGTTATTATTTTGTAACATACTAAATATAGTAGGTTATGGGCACAAATACTAAATTAACAACAATAGGTAGAGACCCAAAAAAACAAAAAGGATTTGTAAATCCAGGTATTTACAAGGGTTCTACGATGATTTTTAATAACTTTGAAGATTATCTTGATGATATTAATAATGCAGACGATAGAACTACTTTATACGGCATAAATCAAAACCCTTCTCATAAACAATTAGAAGATTGTATTTCAAAACTTTATTACGCTGAAGATACAATTATTGCACCATCTGGATTAGCAGCATTAATTATTCCATTTTTTGCATTTTTAAAAAAAGATGATGAAGTATTAATTAATGACACAGTCTATAGTCCCACGAGAACTTTTTGTGAAAAAATTTTAAAACTATATGGTATAAAAATTAATTATTTCCACCCAATAAAAAATATTCAAAATTTTGAAAATTTTATTTCTAATAAAACAAAATTAATTTTTTTAGAATCACCAGGAACTGCTACTTTTGAAATATTAGACATACCCTTTATAGCAAAAATTGCAAAAAAAAGGAATATACCAACCGTGATGGATAATAGTTGGGGGTCTCCTTTGTTTTGTAATCCTTTTAAACTAGGTGTTAATATAATCATAGATGCTGGCACAAAATATATTAATGGTCATTCAGATGTATTAATTGGATTTTTAAGTTCTGATAAAAAACATGCTAAAAAAATTAGAGTTATTGCAAAAACTTTAGGAATGTGTCCAGGATCTGAAGAAGTCTATTTAGCATTAAGAGGAATACCTACTTTAAATCTGAGATTGAAACAAATTGAAAAAAATGCACTTGAACTTGCAAAAGTACTGGATACTCATCCTTTGGTAGATAAAGTATTTCATCCCGCTTTACCCAATACAATTAATCACAAAATTTGGAAAAGAGATTTTTCAGGAAGTTCAGGATTATTTGCTTTCTCTTTAAAGAAAAAATTTTCGAACAAAATGATAGAAAAATTCTTTAATAAATTAAAAATTTTTAAACTTGGCTATAGTTGGGGAGGTTTTGAAAGTTTAATAACTTTTCCTCCTATAAGCAAAAGGAAATTTAAAAGTAATGTGAGGGGAAATTTAATAAGAGTATATTGTGGATTAGAAGACTCAAAAGATCAAACAAACGATATCCTAAAAGCATTTAAAGTTTTAAAATAGTAGTGGATTTAACATTTTTTTTATTTGCTTCTTTTGGTGTAGTGGTTTTTGGAATTTCAAAAGGTGGTTTTCCTGGCCCTATAGCTATGTTAGCAGTTCCGGTAATGTCTTTCGTCATGAGTCCAATAAAAGCAGCTGCTATACTTTTACCATTATTAATTGTGATGGATTTGATAGCTATTTATATTTATTGGAATAAATGGAAATTAAAAATTTTAAAAATTATTATTCCAGCATCAATTATAGGTATTATTATTGGGTCATTTACTTTTCAGTATACATCTGAAAACCAAATAAGAATTTTAGTTGGAACAATATCAATATTATTTGTGGTTATTTCATTTATGCAAAAAAGTAACTTTCTGCTTAAACCTACAAAAATTAAAGGTTCTTTTTGGTCAGCTACTGCTGGATATACAAGCTTCTTAATTCATGCAGGTGGACCGCCTATAAATTTCTATTTATTACCATTAAAATTAGATAAATTATCGTATTTAGGAACTATGACACTGGCTTTTTGTGTTATAAATTTAGTTAAACTTATTCCTTATTACAGTTTAGACTTACTTATTGTTAGTAATATAAAAATTTCTTTTATATTATTACCTCTAGCAATAATTAGTGTTTTTTTTGGATACATTATTCAAAAAAAAATACCTGAAAAATTATTTTATAATATAATTTATATTGTACTTTTAATAAGTGGATTTAAATTAATCTTTGATGGTATTATTTAATCCAAACCCTCTGCAATATTTAAAAAGCGATCACACACGTCATCGTTAAGATAGTTTAAACCTTTTTTATATTCATCAGAATGATAAAATAACTCAGCATTTTCCATAGATGGAAATTCAATCACAATTAAACGATTCATTTTTTTTCCTTCTAAGTTTATAATTTTACCACCTCTACTTAAAATTTTAGCGTCAGCGGTTTTCAATGCAGGTCCAGCTATATCTGTGTATTTTTTGTATTCATCATGATTTTTGACATTAACAATGCCAACCCAATATGCTTTTTTCATAATTTTTTATCTCCTATATTTTAGTTTTGTAATCAGCTCTTTTCTTTTTTCTTAATCCAAATGGTCCAGGTATAAATAAAGTCATTGTATTTGTGTTTGGTTTTAAATCAACTCGATGAAGATGATCAGCTGATCTAAATCCTATGTAACCAGGAGGTCTCCAAAATTTACCATCAGTAGTGGTTTCCCAATATCCTCCCTTTAAAATTATTGTAATATAGGGACACATGTGGTTATGAACACCATCTCCATGATCATCATCTAACATTCTATGAATAAGAATATTGAAAGGAAACCATTTTGGTCTTTTTCTAAATAAAACATAATATCTTTCTAACCAGGGTTTTGCTTTATGAAATTCTGGATGTGAAGGACCTCTATCTAAAACTGTTTTCTTTCTTCCAAATTTTTCTAAAATTTTTAGTATCATTAATTATCTAAGACTTGCTTCAATATTTCCACCATCTACAGTAATTATATTAGCTGTTGTTTTATCTAAAGAAAGTTGAACGTAAAAAGATTCAGCAACATCTGATGCAGTAACTTCTTTATTTAGTAAATTATTTTTTAAATAATCACTTTCTTTAATACCTCTAGCTTTAGCTCTTTGAGCAATCATTGCTTTTGTAAGTAATCCACTTTGTATTCTATCTGCATTAACTCCATTAACTCTAATATTGTGTATTCCACATTCAAGCGCATATTGTTTCATCATAAATAATGCACTTGCTTTAGCTATGCCATAAGGACCAAAATTATTTCCTGGATTAATAGATTGTTTAGATAGATTTATTGATATTGAACCACCAAATGATTGGTTAATCATGATTTTAACTGTTTCTTGAATAATGTAATGGTGTGAATAAAAGTTATTAGACATACTTGTTTGTAAGATTTTTTCATCTAGGTCTTTCATTTGACCCTGAAATGCTGATCCAGAATTGGAAATTAAAATGTCTATACCACCAAATTTACTAACAACCTTATTGATAGATAATTTAACTTGCTCTTTATTACTTAAATCACATTTTATACAAATGCATTCTTTTTTTATTTCTTGTTCAATATTCTTAAAATTTTTATCAAAAAGAACTACTTCAATATTCTCATTCAAAAATTTTTTAGCAATAGCTGATCCAATTTTACCTGCTCCACCAGTTATAATGGCAATATTTCCTTCAAATTTTTTTCTCTTTTTGGAATTAAGTTTTGCTCTTTCAAGAGGCCAATATTCCATTTTAAAAATTTCTTTTTGACTAATAGATTTAAAAGTAGAGACAAAATTAGAGTCAATTATTGATTCTTTCATAGATAGAAAAATATCATTAGAGATTTGTTCTTCTTTTTGAGTAAGTCCTATAGAAAAATAACCTAAATTAGGCACAATTATTATTCTAGGTAAAGGATCAGCAATTTTAGCATTCTTAATAGTATTTTTGTATTTTAAAAAATATTTTTTATATTCACTTACATATTTCATTATACTATTTTCAATAAAGTTATCTTTTTTATTAATAATAGATTCTATTATGAGAGGTTTTGATTTAATTCTAATAACATGATCTGGTGTTACAGGACCTTTATCAAACATTTTTTTTAAATTTTTTAGATTACTTAATAAAATATCATCTTTGTTGCCATTATGTTTTATAATCCATTTAGTTTTAGTGGTATTAAAATAAATTTTGCGAAGTTGATTTTGTAATTTTCCTATATCAAAATTATTATTTTTTTTATTAATTGAATATATTTTCTTTGATTTTAATTTACATTTTTTAATATAATTTTCCGCTAAAGTTACATATTTAATCATTCGATTATAGCTATCTTCTGCAGTTGCTGCGAAAGTAAATATCCCGTGGTTAAGCAAAAGCATTCCTTCAACTTTTTTATCTTTATTGTAAATTTGATAGCATATTTTAGCTAAATCAAAGCCAGGCATAACATATGGAACAATAGCCAGTTTGTTTCCAAATATTTTTTTTAATATTGTGTTAGAATTTTCTAAATTTACTAAACTTAAAATAGCATTTGAATGAGTATGATCTATATATTTATGAGGTAAAAAAGCATGTAATAATGTCTCTACTGAAGGATTAGGAGATGAAGAATTTAATAAATTATTTCTCAAAAAATTAACCATATTTTTATCAGTCATATTTTGAAATTTTAAAGTTTTTATTAATGGTTCTAAAAAAACTGTAGGCATACCTTCTTCTGTTAGATTGGACATATCCCACCCACTACCTTTAACATGCATGACATTAGTAATTTTATTGAAGATATCTTTTTGTGTTTCTTTTAAAGAAGTGTTGCCACCACCATGCAAAACTAATTTTTTTTCTGAACCAAGTAAATGTGTTGTATATATTCTTAAAGCAAGATCTTTTGAAATTTTCTTTTTTTTATATTTTTTTATATAATCATTAGCGATTTTTTTATTCCAAAGATTTTTCATATTTTTTTTAATTTACTTATTGAGGATAAATTTGCATCAATAATACCTTTTTCTGTTATCAGTTTACTAATATATTTAGCAGGAGTAACATCAAATGCATAATTTGAACATTGAGCACCTTCTGGAACTATTTTAACTTTTTTTATTATATTATTCTCATCTAATCCCTGAATATAAGAGACTTCTTCTGATTCCCTTTGTTCAATTGGTATATCTCTAATTCCATTTTCAATATTGAAATCAATACTAGAAATAGGGGCAGAAACATAAAAAGGTACATTATTATCATGAGCAGCTAAAGCTTTTAGGTAAGTTCCAATTTTATTACAAACATCACCATTACTAGCTGTTCTATCAGTACCAGTTATACATATATCAACTTTTTTATTCTGCATGAGATGTCCGCCAACATTGTCTACTATTAGTGAATTTGGGATATTTTCATTTAATAACTCCCAAGATGTTAAGCTAAAACCCTGATTTCTAGGTCTTGTTTCATCAACCCACACATGAATTGGTATATTATTTTTATGTGCTACAAATATAGGGGCAAGAGCAGTTCCCCAGTCTACAGTTGCTAACCATCCAGCATTACAGTGTGTTAAAATATTTACTGGTTTATTATTTTTTTCATAAACTTCCTTTATTAATTCATAACCATGCTTTCCAATATTATGACAATTATTTATATCATCTTCTCTAATTTGATTTGCTAGTTTCAGTATTTTAAAAGGTAATTCAGCTTTTTTGATATCTTGAATACTATTCATTATTTTATTTAACGCCCATGATAAATTTACAGCAGTGGGTCTAGTTGCATTAATTTTTTCTGAAGCTTTTTTTAAATTAATGTTTTCTCTAGCTGCAATATACATACCATAAGCAGCAGTAACACCTATAAGTGGGGCTCCTCTTACTTGCATTTCTTTAATAGCAAAGCAAACATCATCAACAGTATTAAGTTCAATTATTTTTAATTCAAATGGTATCAAACGTTGATCAATAATTTTTATTTTATCAGTATTTTGCTCATACCAAATAGTAGTAAGATTTTTATTTTGAACCAACATTATTTTCTTGCTTAAACCTTTTTAAAATATTAGCTAATTTAAATTCAATTTCCCTATTCCAATGTTCATATTGTGTAACAATTGATGTATTTAATATAGTTGATGTATTATCATTAGAAAAATCAAGATTAGAAAAATATTTGTTTGAGAAATTTAAAATGAATTTTTTTGATTTCTCAATATTTTTACCCATAGTTTCTAAAAGCATTTGTAAATCAACGTTTTCATGCTCTGAACTCCACGAATCAAAATCAGTAACCATAGAAATAGATGCATATCTAATTTCAGCTTCTCTAGCTAATTTAGCTTCAGGCATATTTGTCATTCCTATTACGTCACAATTCCAACTTCTGTATAATAAAGACTCTGACTTGCTTGAAAATTGTGGACCTTCCATAGCTAAATAAGTACCTCCTAATGAATTTTTTATATTTAAACTTTCTAAAACAACTTTAGATATATTCATTAGAGTTTTATTAGTTGGTTCAGCCATTGGAACATGAGCTACTATTCCATTTTCAAAAAAAGTTTTTTTTCTATTAATTGTTCTATCAATAAATTGATCAACTATTACAAAAGTCCCGGGATCCAAGTCTTCCCTCAATGAGCCAACAGCAGATAATGAAATAATATCAGTTATTCCAAGTTGCTTTAAACATTCAATATTAGCTCTATAATTTATTTCTGAAGGTGAAAGTCGGTGACCAACTCCGTGCCTTGATAAAAAAAATATTGAATTTCCATTTACTTTACCTTCAAGAATTTTACTTGATGGTTTTCCAAAAGATGAGACAATATCATGCTCAATAACTTCATTTAAAATATCCAATTTATAGATTCCACTACCACCTATAAATGCTAATTTATTTGAATTCATTTTTTTGGACCAATATTTTTAATTACCTTTATTGTTTCTTTTTTTAATATTTTAATTGAAGGTTTTATAATACTTATTTTATCATAATTTTTTATATTATTATTATAACTCTTTCGTAATGATTTACAGGCTATCATTCTAAGCTCTGTTCCTATATTAAATTTGGCTACTTTAGTACTTCGTGCTATTTTATTTCGCATTATATAAGAAATTCCACTACTTCCATGAAGTACTAAAGGTAATCTTGTTATCTTTTGAATATCTAAAATCTTTTGGTAATTAATTTTAGCAATTTTACTTGTTTGTAAATGAGTATTTCCTACTGATATTGCCATAGCATCAACTTTACTTTTTGAAGAATATTCTTTTGCATCATTTACATCTGTACCTTTTGAGTTCTGTCCTTTAAAATATCCTACTTCACCAATCTCTCCCTCTACAGAAATATTATATTTATGAGCAAGAGTAGATATTTTATAACTAGTTTTGATATTTTCTTTCAAAGTTTTTTTTGATCCATCATACATCACTGAAGTGAACCCGTTATCAATACCTTCTTTACATTCTCTATAAGAAAAACCATGATCTAAATGACAACAAATAGGAGTTTTTGTTTGTTCAGCAAGATACCTAAACATTTTTCCTAAAACAGATATCGGTGTAAATGCTCTACATGATGGGCCAGCTTGAAGAATTATAGGTATACCAGTTTCATCTGCTGCCTCAGTGTAAGCTAGAGCATCTTCCCATGTAATTACAACTAATCCTGCAATTGCGTAATTGTTTCTATTAGCTTTATTAAGTAAAGTTTTTAAATTTACAGCTGTCATTATTTGTATTTTGCAATCATATCTTTAATACCTGGTATAGTTTCTACTTGATAAGCATGTTCAGGTTGAAAATATTGAACAAGAGATCTTTGAGATAAACCACCTAAAATAGTGAAATAATACATTTCATAACCAGGTGCGACAACGCAAGGATGGTAACCTGTTCTAATTGCAATTGTTGATCCATCAATTATATGTTCTGCTTTTCCAACTTTCTCATCTACTTGTTGAAATAATTGAAATCCAAATCCATTATTTGGACGGAAACGATAATTATAAGTTTCATCATGACGTGTTTCATCTGGAAGTCGATCAGTGTCATGTTTATGAGGAGGAAAACCAGACCAACCACCCTGCCCTACTGTATAAAGTTCATTACATAGCAGTCTGCCTACTTTATCATGATGTTTAGCACCAAGAATATGTTTAATTTTCCTATGTGTTTTTGTATCATCAGATCCATACTGAACCTTATCAATTTCATTAACTCTAACAGCAAAAGGTTCTAAAGTTTTATCAAATTTTGCACCAGCAATAAAAATTTCAGAATCTTTAAGTGCAACAAAGGAAGCTTTTGAACCAGATGGAACATAGGCACCCTCTGGTTCGCCGTCCCATACATCTAAAGTCCTATTACCTAAATCCTTTACTTCATAACCTTCAATATTTAAGTTTATAGTGCCTGTAGCAGGTACGATACAAGTTTCATAACCAGGGGTAACATATTCAAAACTTTGATCTTTTTTTAGCTTAACAATATTAAAATAATTGAGTGGAACATGATTATCATCCATATCAACTATGGGTTTATTTTGATTATCAAATGGTGGTATATGCATTATGTATCTCCTTTTTTAATGTTATTATTTTTCATAAAATCTAAAACTTCATCCAAATCTGGCATAGCTGGAGCACATCCAACCTTAGTTACAACAATTGCTGCAGCGGCTGAACCAATTTCTATAGCTCTTTTAAGAGCATAATTTTTTAATAGGGCCCCAATTAATGATCCCATAAAAGCATCACCAGCGCCTGTTGGTTTAAGTGGTTTAACTGGAAAAATTCCTGTTGAAATTTCTTCATTATTTGCAAAAGTTATTGAACCTTTTTCACCCATTTTATAAATTACTAAATCACATTCAGTTGATATTTTTTTTGCATAATTCAAACCATCATCATAGCTTCCGGAGAGAATAGCAAATTCATCATCATTACCTATAATTCCAGAACAATAGTCACAAGCAAGATTATATATTTGTTTTGCTTTATCTGCAGACTCCCAAGTATAAGGTCTATAATCAATATCCATAATAACTGGTATATTTTTTTCTTTAGCTAATTCCAAAGCGTATAAAACTGAACTTCGAGATGGTTCGGCAGCAAGTGAAGTTCCCGTAATCAATATACATTCATAATTTTGAATATTACAATTTTCGATATCATTTTTATTTAAAAATAAATCAGCTGCTTTATGTCTATAAATTATTGATTGATGATCTTCTACAGTTGACTCAACAAT
Source organism: uncultured Alphaproteobacteria bacterium (assembly GCA_902561355.1). Classification (GTDB taxonomy): domain Bacteria; phylum Pseudomonadota; class Alphaproteobacteria; order HIMB59; genus CACPNW01. Next base: position 48,373 of record CACEPG010000001.1, on the reverse strand, counting down.
AGCAAATGAGATTCTAGATTCATTATCTTCTAATTTAACTAAATTTTTCTTCACTCCATAATATTCTAATTGGTTTATAGTAAACTTACCTAATGCATCATTTGATACTCTTGTAAGTAAAGAACATGATCCACCATATTTGGTTAATTGAACACCCATATTTGCAGATGAGCCACCTAAATGAGAAACAAATGTTTTAGCATTTTCAGTTTTAGTGCCTGGAGGATCAGGGTAGATATCAATACCAGCTCTACCAATTAATAAAAAATTATTTTTTTTAATTTTTGAAATTAAAAATTCAGATGACATTAATTTAAATAAAATTATTTATGAATATTATCAGCTAATTTAACTTTTAATTCAAAAGTATTAATTTCATCAATACATCCTAAATTCACAGCAATTCCACTAGGATCAAATCTCCTATTACTATAAACCCATATTCCACATTTTGTGCAAAAATAATGTTTAGCGACATTTGTATTAAATTGATAAAGATTTAAATTTTCTACTCCATGCATAATTTTAATTGCTTCTTTTTTTTCTAATGCCATTATTGCATTTCTTCTTTTACAAAATGAACAATTACATTGACCAACATTCTCTAAATTAGTTTGAAGAGTAAATTTAACAGATTCACAATGACAAGAGCCAATATATTCCATAGTTTACGTATAAAATAGATTGCTTGATAATTAAACAATTAATTGTAAAATATAATAATGAATAGCGGCACTATACAAGGTCAAATTATTAGACCTTTTTCACCAGCAATCGGTAAATATAAATTACCTAATGAGACTATAAGTTTAATAAACACACATGTAGATGGAATATTAAAAGATCAAAATAAAATTGATGAATTATATAATGGAGATAATTTAGCAGGTGAAATAAAATATGAAGTTAAAATTACAAAAGAATTCTTAGATAAACATTTATTTAATACTTTTAAAAATTATGTATTCAATTATGTAAAATCAACTATTGGAAAAGAATTTAAAACTTTTGAGATTAAATCATGCTGGGCTGTAAGTCAGTTTGAAAGCGACTACAATCCTGTTCATTGGCATACTGGCAATATTTCTGCAGTAACTTATACAAAAATACCAAATGATTTTGGTAGCTCATATAAAAAGGAAAATTTAAATGGAAATATAGCTTTTATTCATGGAAATAGACAATTAACCTCTGCTTCAGTTTATAATGTAAAGCCAGAGATTGGTGATCTTTTTATTTTTCCAAGCTATATGATGCATACTGTTTATCCATTTTTTTCTAATGAAGAAAGAAGATCCGTTTCTTTCAATGTTTATATAGATCAAGAAACAGCAAATATTTAAATGGCGCGCTCTGCAGGATTCGAACCTGCGACCCTCGGTTTAGAAAACCGATGCTCTATCCAGCTGAGCTAAGAGCGCTTATGGCTATTTAACATATGATAATTAATAAAACTATAATTTTAAATCAATGCGTCCAAGGTTCTTTTTTATTTGTATCAAAATTTGAAGCATAATTTTTAGGTTTTATTTTTCTACTTTTGGGCTCATATACGTAATATTGATAATTATTTTTTTGAGCCCAAATAATTGCTTGTTCTTTAGTATCAAAGAAAATTTTAATTTGTTTTTTTGTATCAAGAGAGCTGTTCCAACCCATTAATGTATCTTTAACAGTATCAGTATCTGATATATATTCAGCTAACCAAAGTTTAGTTTTGCCTAAACCTGACTGCATTGAAGTTTTTGATGGTTTATATATTTTAATTGTCATTAATAACTTCCAGTTTCAAAATAATTGTCTGAAAATTGATTAAATAAATTTCCAGAAGAATAAATATTATTTTTATATTTTTTTGTCTCAAAAATTACTTTTGTCATAAAAAATTCTCCTAGTTGTATCTTTGATAAATAAAAAATATCATCTTTTTTTTTAATTTTATCTTGAGAAATTTTAATGAATTGAAGCCAAGTATATCCAACAGCTACAAGCGCAAAGATATTTAGAAAATCCATAGCATGCGAATTGATTTCTTTTGTATTGTTTATATCTATTTCCTTTATAAAATTGACACAATCTTTTAAATCTATGAAAGAAGGTTTAAATAACTTAATAAACTTGATCATATTTTGATCATCATTAATGGAGATTAAAAATTCTTCAATTTCACTTAAATATTCATTAATAATTTGACCTTCATGAATATTAAATTTTCTTCCAATTAAATCTAAAGCTTGGATGCCATTAGTTCCTTCATATATTGGAAGTATTCTTGCATCACGAACTAATTGCTCCATACCATGATCAGTTATGTATCCATGCCCGCCATATACTTGTAAAGCGTTATTTGTAATCTCCAATGCTTTATCAGTAGCAAAAGATTTTAGGATTGGGGTTAATAAAGCAATTAAATTTTCAGAAGTTTGAGTCAGTTTTGAAGTTTGATTAGAATCAATTATATCAAAAGCATTTCCAGCTTTAAGCATTAAGCCTCTAATTCCATCATTAACAGACTTCATTAACATTAAATTTTTTCTAATTTCTGGATGAACAATAATTGGATCAGCAACATTTTTACTTTCAGGTAATTTTCCCTGAAGACGCTCTTTTGCATAATGAAGAGCTGATTGATATGATGTTTCAGAAAGACCAATACCTTGAATACCTACAAATAATCTAGCACCATTCATCATGATAAACATAGCCTTCATGCCTTTATTTAAATCACCCACAAGCCAACCTTTTGCATCTTCATAATGCATTACACATGTGGGGCTTGCTTTAATTCCCATTTTTTTTTCGATTGAGCCACATTTTACATTATTTGCTATTTTAAGAGTTCCATCTTTCTCAGGAATTATTTTAGGTACTAAAAAAAGACTAATACCTTTAATTCCTTCAGGCGCATTAGGAGTTCGAGCTAAGACTAAATGGATTACATTTTCACTTAGATCATGCTCACCACAGGTAATGAATATTTTTGTTCCTGTAATACTATAGGATCCATCATTGTTTTGTTTAGCCATTGTTTTACTTAGACCTAAATCTGTTCCACATTGAGGTTCAGTTAAATTCATTGTGCCTGTCCATTTTCCTGAAGTCAAATGAGGCAAATAAATTTGTTTTAATTCTTCACTGGCATTCTTTTCAATTGCATCAATAGCATTAGCAGTTAAACCAGGATAAAGTCCAAAGGACATATTAGTTGAACTGATCATTTCATCTAAAAACATATTCATAATATATGGGAGATCTTGACCTCCATATTTCTCTTTTACTTTTACTCCCTGCCATCCATTTTCAGAGAAAGTTTTATATGCCTCTTTAAAACCTTTAGGTGTAATTACCGTACCATTACTAAATGTGCAGCCTTCTGAATCACCTGTAATATTTAAAGGTAAAAGTGTTTCTTCACACATTTTAGAACCTTCTTCCAGGATCATAAGTAGATCATCAATTTCCAAACTTCTATTAGTTAGAATTTTATCTTCCTTTAAATTTAGAAAATCTTCTAATAAAAACTTATATTCCCTTAATGGAGTTTTATAAACTTGCATAACTAATCGACTCTTTCTAACACTGTTGCTATACCTTGTCCAAGACCTATGCATTGTGTTGCTAAAGCATATTTTTTATTATGTTTAATCATTAATGAAGCAGCTTTTGAAGTTATACGAGTACCTGTTGCACCTAAAGGGTGTCCCAAAGCAATGGCACCACCTTCTATATTTACAATTTCAGGATTGATTTTAAGTTCTTTCAAGCAAGCAATAGATTGAGATGCGAAAGCTTCATTTAATTCAACAATATCAATATCATTAATTTCTAGATTAGCTCTTTTAAGAGCTTTTTTTGATGCATTAATTGGTCCCAATCCCATTAATTCAGGAGGACAGCCTTGAATAGCAGTAGATTTTATCCTAGCTATTATAGGCAATCTATGAGCTTTAGCATATTCCTCTTCACAAACTAAAGTTGCAGCAGCACCATCAGTTAAAGGAGAGGCAGTACCGGCTGTAATAGTTCCTTTTTCATCAAAAACTAACTTTAAATTATTTAATATTTCTTGGGATGTATTTGGTCTTATTCCACCGTCACTTTTCACTTCAATATTATCTTTTTTAATAATAGTTATTTCTTTATCAAAACTTTTAGATAATTGAGCTTTAGCAGCATTAACATGACTATTAATTGCAAACTCTTGTTGCTCTTTTCTAGAAAGATTATATTTTTTTGCTACATTTTCAGCAGTTAAACCCATTGATAGGTATACATTTGGTTGATTAATTAATAACTCAGGGTGTGGTGTATAATGTAGTCCGTTTATTGGAACAGAAGTCATAGACTCTATACCACAGCAAATAAAAACTTTTCCAGAATTCATAACAATTGCGCCTGCAGCACTATGAATTGCCTGCATAGAAGATCCACACCATCTATTTATTGTCATACCTCCAACATGTTCAGGCATATCAGTCATAAAAGAAACTATTTTTGCAATATTGTAACCTTGTGCACCTTCTGGGTATGCACAACCTGCTATTATATCTTCAATATCATCTTTGATAATATTTGTTGTTCTTACTAAATCATTAATTACTTGAGATAAAATATCTTCAGGTCTTATTTTGGATAACAAACCCTTATTAGCTATTGTAAAGGGTGATCTTTTAAAACCTACAAGAACAGCATTCATTAAAAATCCATTAATGAGTGAATATTAATTCCTCTTTCTTTAAGTTTTTTGTCACCTTTTAAATCTGGAAGATTTATAATAAAACCAGCACCTAAAATATTCTTATTTTCAAATTTCTCAATTAAATCTACTGCAGCTAATGCAGTACCTCCAGTTGCAAGTAAATCATCAATAATTAATAAATTTTTATGATTATCTAAAGCATCTTTATGTATATGCATTTCAGTAGAGCCGTATTCTAAAGTATATGAAACTTTATAAGTCGCTCCTGGAAGTTTATCAGGTTTTCTTAGTGGAATAAAAGCTGCACCTATATTGTATGCAATCGCTCCTGCCATAATAAAACCTCTTGATTCAATACTCAACACAGCGTCAATTGAATTATTTTTCCATGGCTCAGTCATTTCATCAATCACATGTTTAAAATGACCAGCATCTTGCAAGAGAGTTGTAATGTCTCTAAATTGAATACCTTTGACAGGATAGTCTAATATTGTTCTTACATATTCTTTCATTTAAATTTTAACATTTCCTCATAATTAAATAGTGTAATCGGAGCAAAATTTGAAGAGCAATCATATGTTTTTGTATGCGGATATTTTTCATATGAGTTTGCTATTTGCCCTTCAGTGCCAAGAATATCCTCAAATAATTTAATTAAAAGTTTATTTGGATTTGCATGAGGTGCAATAGAACGAATATACTTTATATTATTCTCAATATTTGCTTGGTTTTTCTTGCACATTAAATACGTAGCTGTTGCCATGGATCTTGATACACCGCACCAACAATGAATCACTATGTCTTCTTTAGCATCCCATGATTCAGTAAATTTTTTAATCGAATTAATATGTGACTGATTTGGAGGTAATTGAGGAATTTCATCAGTATTAAGTCTAAAAATATGATTATTAGGACTTATTTCTAAAATATCATCAAAACCAAGTTTAAGATGTTTTTGAACAGTTTTAGGAGTATCTGGTGCATAACCCGGATCAATAACAGAAATTAAATATTTTGGTTTTACGCTTTCACATACTGCAGGCAAGTCTTTAAGAGAACAAACTATTATCATAATAAAAAAGGGTGGTTATAAACCACCCTTTAAAGATATAAAGAAATTAATTAATTTTCAATTGCATCAGCTAAAATTGCATTAGCTTCATCATTTAACCCATTAAGAGTAGACATTATATCGTCACCATTAATAATCGCTGCATAAGCTTTTTCAATTTCACCTCTTACAGAATAATAAGCAGGTACTGAAGGCTCACCTTTACCATATTTAATTAATCCAAGTGATCTATCATATTGAGGAAGATCATTTCTCTTAGCAACAATTAAAGGATGGTCTGCAGATGAAGACCGAACAAAACCATAACCACTTTCAGTAGACCATACAGCTGAATTTTCCGTATTAGTAATATATTTCATCCACTGGTAAGCAGCTACCATTTTATTTACATTTCCCGTATTACCCATAATTAAACCACCACCATATAAATTCATTACAGGTTCAGAAGTAGTATGTGGTACTACAGAAATTTCCCAACTGCCATTATACCCATCTTCAATAGCACTTTGAAAATAAGTTATTCCAGAAGTTGATCCCAAAGCAAATAAATTTGAACCCATGCCAAGATATTGTTGATCTGCATATTTATCTCTTGTTACTTGTGCACAACCTTTATTAGCCATACCCTGAATAAATTCCATAGCAGCTACAGCAGCAGGTCCATTTAAGATATATTGACCTGTGTCATAATCAAAAACGTCACCACCATGTGCAAATACCCATGCTGCAAAATTACTAGCATCAGTATCTATTTCATAACCAAGACTTGGAGTATCACCAACTTTTCCACTAAAATTACTATTAGTTGCAGCGCATGCAGCCTCAGCAAATTCAGCTGGAGTTTTAGGCTCTGATAAACCTAATTCATTTAACCAATCTTTATTGTAATAAACAACTTCAATAGATTTACCTACTTCATGTAATAATTTCGGATTGCCATCAAAATAACCTGAAAATCCTACTGACCAGTTTGCCCCCCAATCATCTATATCTTCTTGAGTGACGCCCCATTTTTTACTATTTGCTAGTATACTTTGGTCCATTGCAGCACCAATTTGATACATGTCTGCTGCAGCATTACCGTATCCTCTTGCTACATCAGCTTGATCTGGTGTTCCAGCAGATGTCATCATAGCAGACTGAACTTTTCCGTAATGACCTTTATAGGTAATATTAACTTTAATTCCCGTTTCAGCCTCAAATCTTTCAGCCCTAGCCTTCATAAATTCAAGACGCTCATCAGAATATTGAACCCAAAACTCCACAGTTTGTCCTTTTGGATCAGCATTCTCAATATCTGCAGCTGTTACTGCTAATAATTGAGAAGAAAATAAAAATGTTGTTACCAAAACAACCTTAGTCAATAATTTATAAATCATAATCACACCCCTAATATAAGAATAAACTTTTAAATAAAAAATACTATGATTCTATTACTATTTCATTACAGAAAATTGTTAACAATTACTGTTTTAGTCCAAAATTCGAAATACTCTCTAAAAATAATCTTTGAGTAAAGAAATATAAAAGAAGAACTGGGAAAATTGATATTAAAGAAGCTGCCATTAATAAATTATATTGTGTTCCTGCTTCTCTTATAAAGCTATAAATTGATACTGTAACTGGGAACCAATCCTCTTTTGTTAAAATCAGTAATGGCCAAGCAAATGAATTCCAAGCTAATATGAATGCAAATAAAGATACAGTAACAATAATTGGCATGCTCATTGGAATAACTACTTTACGTAAAAAATAAAAATGCGAAGCTCCATCCATTCTAGCAGCATCCCATAATTCATTTGGAATTTTTTTTATATATTGTCGTAGTAGAAAGATAATAAATACGTTACCAAAAAAAGGAATTGTCAAACCTTGTAATGAATTCATCCATGATGGGCCAAAGGGTAAAGGGAAAATATTTCCTCTGATAATTAAAAGATGAGGAAGAAGAGCTATAATTTCAGGTATCATAAGGGACAGTAATAGTGAATAAAAAATGACATCTCGAAATGGAAATTCAATTTTAGCAAAAGCGTAAGCTGCTGGAATACTTGTACTAAGAACGCCAACAACAATTAATCCACTTATGACTATACTGTTAAGAGTATATTGTTGAAAATTGTTAGAAGTCCAAACTTCAATATAATTTTCAAATCTAGGCACCTTAGGTAAGATATATTGATTAGAAGCTTCTCCCGAAGTCATTAATGAAACACTAATCATATATAATAATGGGTAAACTGAAAGAAACATCATTATAAATAATATTATATATGGAATGATTAATTCTTTTTTATGAAAACTAATCATAGTTTAATCTTTTTCTAAAAATTACATATTGAGAAACTGCTAAAACATTTAATATTATAAATAATACTACTCCTTCAGCCGCCGCATAACCAAATTTAACTCTATCCCAAAAATGATCAAATATTTCAATAGTAACTACATCCATAGTCTCACCAGCTGATGAAGTTTTCATGACCATAATATGATTGAATGCTTGAAATGAATTAATAAAACCAGTTAATAATAAAAAAAATATTATTGGCATTAACAACGGAACAGTAATTTTCATAAAAGTCTGCCATCTAGATGCTCCCTCTGCTTTAGCAGCTTCATATAAATCTGATGGAATAATTGATAAACCAGCTAATAGTATTATTGCATAGTAACCAGTATATGACCATACACCATATAAAATCGAAGTTAATAATGCTAAGCTTGGTCCGGCAAAAAAACCTTCGATTTTTATACCAAATAATATCTCTGTAATCTTTCTTTTATCAAACAACCATAACTGAGGATCATAACCAAAAAAACCTATAAATTCATTTAAAATAGAATTTTCAGCTTTACCAAAAATAATAAAAAAAACGGCTCCTCCCATTACAGCAGGAGTTATGTAAGGAAATAAAAGTATCATTTGAAAAAACTGTTTTCCTTTTAATTTCTGATACAATGCAAAAGCAATTAAGAGACCTAAACCAACTTCAGTTGTGATTGCAAAAAAAGAATAATAAAAAATGTAAATTAGAGAATTTAGAAAATCTTCATCTCCTTTTTCCATCATATTAGACCAACTATTGTTTATGAGGTAAAGACTTATTAAAAGAAGCAAAAGTGAAACAACAAAACAATAAAATCTATTTTTCATTTTATCTTTAAATTCAGACCAAACCCAATAAGATGCTATCATAATAAGTAATCCAAATATAAAAATCCAAAATGAACTAATATCTCCTAAAATTTTCTGATAATTTTCGAAACCAAGAAATCTTCCCTTAAATACTTTCCATTTATGAACGCTCATGTACATACCAAAAAAAACTGGAAAGATGCCAAATAATCCAATAATTAAAAAAGCTGGTAATATAAAAACATAGCCATTAATTTGATTACTATATTTTAATAAAAATTTTTTCATTATTATGCAAAAAAATATTCATCTAGAAAATTATCCAGCCATTTCGATATAGATCTGTTATATTTCATTCTAAGAACCAATTGATAAAATATATTTTGAGAACCTTTTTTAAAAAAAACTTTAGGTTTTTTTATAGCAACTAAAAATAACCATTTTAAATGTAAATATATATTTACTTCAGGGTGGAATTGCAAAGCATAACAATTCTTATATTTAAAAGCTTGATTATTAAATAAATCTCCCTTTGCTAACAATTCACAGTCAGGAGGTAAATCAAAACCTTCAGAATGAAATTGGTAAAAAATTTCTTGTGATTCAAAAATTTTAATCCCCTTATTAACGGGTTGAATTTTATAAAAACCAATTTCAGAAAAATTATTACTATTGGTTTTCACTTCTGATCCTAAATACTTTGCTACTAATTGTGCACCAAGGCAAATACCTAAAAATGGAACTTCTGTTTTTAAAACTTCACCTACCCATTCTATTTCTTTTTGCATGTATTCATCTTTATCGTTAACACTCATTGGTCCACCAAAAACAACTATTGCATTGTAATTATTAAGCTCAGTTGGCAATTCTTCACCTAAAGAAGGTCTTACAATTTCAAATTTAAATCCTCTTTTCTTTAATTTGATAGCAATACTTCCAGCTTCTGAAGTTTTTTGATGGAGGATAAAAAGGGCTATTTTCATTTAAATTAATTTTTAGATTAAAATACTTTTATTACAATAATATTAGTCTTTGAAAATTATAAAATTTTAATAACATCATTAACATTTATAAGTCCATTAGTAAGTAATTCACATCGCAAACCACCTCTATTTAAGAGTTTTTTTACTAAATTTTTTTGAACTAATAATTCTTGTAAATATCTACATGGATCACATAAACGGTGAACTTTCATCTTTACTTCACCTACTAAAATTTCTTTTCCAACTAATTCGTTTAAACTAATTCCTTTTGTGATAACATTCCTTCTAAAATCAGTTGGTAAAAAATTAGTTCCTGATATTTGATTATAATAATCAACGTTTTCACTTTCTATAAATGTAATTTGAATATCTTTATCGTTATCTTCTTTAAAATACCTGTCATTTACAATGCCTTGATTAGCAATAACTTGAACCGATTTTATTTCTTGCATTTTTTTACCTGATTCTGTTGTTACACAAATATTGGATACGTAAGACATAAGATAATTAATATATCACAATTTAATTAATAACTAACTAATATTCAAACAAAGGAATTATTTTCATAGTATTAACATCTACTAACCCTTTATTAGTAATTCGAAAATTTGGAATAACAGATAAAGGCAATAGATTGAAACCCATATAAGCTAAGGTACAACCTGCATTATTCCAGTGCTTCTTGAATACTTTATTTTCTTCTGCAACATCTGAAGCTTTTTTATCAGACAATAAACCTGCTATTGGAAGTTTTACACTGGAAATTAGTTTACCCTTATTAACAATAACAATCCCACCTTGAAAATCATTTATAATGTCTACTGCAATTTTCATATCAATCTCATTTAAGCCTGCAACAATAATATTATGAGCATCATGCCCCACACTACTTGCCACTGCCCCAAACTTTAAATTAAAATTTTTAAGAAAACCATGTGCATATTCACCATTCTTTCCATGTCTTTCAATAACTGCTAAATGACAAAGATTATGATTTTCAAGAATTTTGTTCCAATCTGATAAATGTGAATTAATATTTATTGTTTCTTGAAAAGTCATAATACCGGGTAATTCTGTTTTGATTACATTCATTTTAAATTTAGGCTTATCCGGAATTTTAGGAATATATTCTATTTCTTTTGGAAGTATAACAGTGTTGTATGCCCTACTTGGGTATTTATATCTATTATTCGTTAATTGTTTGTCTAATTCAGATGTTACTTTTTTATCTTCAACTGCTAAAGCTCCCCCTATCCATGTATTGAATATTTCTAAATTATCATCAATCATAATAATATCTGCTCTTCTGCTATGTCCTAATGCGCCATATTCATTATCAATATTATATCTTGTTGCTGGATGAAGTGAGCCCATTGACCATGAACTAGATTTACCAAGACCAAGTTTATTTGCTTGTCTTACAACCCAATCTAAACCAAAATTAAAAAGATCATCTGCATCTCTATCATCTGTACATAAACAAATTCTTTTAGTACTAGCATCAAATTCAGTAATAACTTTTATTGCTTCTTTCATGCTGTTCCAAGGTGTTTTTGGATTACCACCACGTAAAAAAATCCACAAACCAGAATCTAATAAGTCATTAGTAAATAATTTTTCTTCTGCTTCATGAGTATCAGTAACTCCACTTGCGGCATAAGCTGCTACAAATTCTCTTCCGAAGACATGTCCGCTGACAGGTAAATTTCTTTTTAAAGTTTCAGCAATAATTGAGTGAGACCTTTCATCACCATTACAAACAGATACAAAATCCATTTTTTCACCTAAACCTAATATTTCAGGCCAATTATCAAAAAGCATTGCAGTCTTTTTTGCTGTTAAATCGCCGCCTGCTGTTTCTAATTTATCATTTGTAGCAGGAATAGTACTAGGTACTGTCAAAAAAATTGATAAAGGCGCTTCTCTACAATCTTGAAGCATCCATTCTATACCTTCTACATCGCAAACATTACCTATTTCATGTGAATCACAAAAAATAGTTGTAGTACCGTTTAACAAAGCTGCTTCAGCATAAGCACAACCAGTCATCATACTACTTTCTATGTGCATATGAGGATCTATAAGACCTGGGGCTAAAATATTATTTTTAGCATCATAAATTTTTGATTTATCAAATGAAAATTTTTTTTGGTAAGTGCCTGTGGGTTTAATACATGCTATTCTACCTTTAGAAATCCAAATTTCTTTATTTTCCAATATTCTATCTGAATATGTAGATAAAATTCTAGCATTAAATAAAACTTTATCAGGTTCTTTATTAGCAGATGCTACATTAGCTAAATGAATTGTTGATTCAGATAATAAAGGAACTGAAAATCTATTGATCATATATTATATCAATTTATTTTTTAATTTATTAGTCGCTTCTTCTGTGCCATCATGATAACTACCAAACCATCGATCAAAAGGTATTTCAGGATTGCCATAGTTACAGTTAAAATACCGGTGATGAAGGTGATGGAAAAAAGAACCAACTGTTAGAAGATTTTTTTCTTTAACCCAAATTTTTTCATAGCCAGCATGTGTGGAAATAGTGCCTAGAACCAACCAATACAAATGGTACAGTATATGTAAAGGATGACTGGGTACAACTAAGTGAATTAATAAAGAACTTATATAAATTGTTTGTTCAATTGGATGCATAGAATATCCTGACCATGGACCTGGATTAACGTTACGATGGTGAACAGAGTGAGCAATTTTATATAAAAAAGGAATATGAATTAATCGATGATAACAATAAAAATGAAAACTTTGCCAGATTTGTAATAAAGGAAACAATAAACAAAACCATATCCACCCATCATTAAAATAAAAAATTTCTATTCTCCCTGAGCCAAAAGACCAAAGAAGAATAACTTCGAAAAAAACCCAAATAGGAACACCAAACACAAGTGTCCAGAACATATTATCATAAACATTATTATTAAAAGTAAATATTTTACTTTGATTGTTTCTTGTACGCGTGTCGTATTTAAATTGATCTCCTTGTCCTTGACGCATAAAAAACCACCAATGAAGTCCTCCGGCAACAACTAATATTAAAAAATAATTTCTTAAAACTATTAGAGATATCCAATCAAATTCAATTTTTGACATTTCTTCCATAGGAGGAAAAAGAAAAAAATAAGTAAATAAAGATATAAGTAAAAGTATAGTTCTATCTGATTTTTGTAGCCAATAATTCCATATGAATTTAATCCACTTCATTGGTGATGGCGGCCAATCAAATAATGGATAAAATCCAACAGGAAGTTTAGGATGAAAATTCCACTTATTTTTTTCATTAACAGTCATTTTTAAAAAAATATCATAAATTGATGATTTTATAAATGATCTTTTGTTATCCTAAAAATAGAGGAATTTTTATCATCAATTATTATATAAATTTGACCATTATTATCGATTTCAACATCCCTTATTCTACCAGTATTGTTTTTTATAATTTTTCTAATAACAGTCTCTTTATTCTCATTAATAGTAATTTTTAATAACATTTTAAACTTTAGTGAAGTTACTAATAAATCTCCTTTCCATTCAGAAAATAATTGATGATTATAAAAAACTATATCAGATGGAGCTATTGAAGGAACCCAACTTAATAATGGTTTATCAAATTTGTCTTTAAAGGCTTTGCCATCACCAATTTGAGAATAACTATAATTTTTACCTCCCCAACCTATTTCTTTCCATCCATAATTTCCTGAGTGTTTAACTATTCCTATAAAATCACCACCCATCGGTCCATGATTAGAAATATAAATTTGATTATCAAATGGTGACAAAGTCATGCCTTGAGGATTTCTAACTCCAATTTGATAAATTTCAGGAAGCCATTCAGGTTTATTAATAAATTTTGGATTATCTGCAGGAATAGAACCATCAAGATGTATTCTTATAATGCTTCCAGGATGTTTTGTAGGATCTTGAGCAATCATTCCTTTTCCTCTTTCACCAATACTGGCAAATAAATAATTATTTTTGATTGCTAATCTTGAACCAAAATGAACATCTGAATAACTAATGCCAGGTTGAGAAATAAAAATTACTTCTAAATTTTGAATTGTATTATTTATTAAATTACCTCTTGCAATTGCTGTGCTTGAAGATTTTTTATCTACCTTATGACTATAAGTAAAATAAACATATCCTTCATAATATAAAATATCTAGTAAGCCACCTTGTCCAAAAGCAATTAAGTTTAAATCATGATTTACTTTTTCTTTTGTTTTGTTTTTAATATTAATTTTGTATAAATTTCCTTTTTTTTCAGTTATCAAAAGTGTTTCTTCGTTAATAAATGTCATTCCCCAAGGATTATTTAATTCAAATGGAAGTTCTTCTAAATTAAAATCATTATTTACGAATTCATAATCTTCATAGTCTGAAATTAAAACTTCACAAAATAACTGATTAGGAAAAACAAATAATAATAAAAAAACTAAATATCTCATAAATAATTGTTATCTAATTCTCGGGTAAACTTAACTTAATCATTCTTCCGCCATCTATTGTCCAAATTTGACCCGTAACAAAACTAGCTTCTTCAGAAACAAGCCAACATATTAAATTAGCTACCTCAGTAGGTTCGCCTATCCTACCAATTGGGTGAATATGATTTAATTTATCTAAAAAATTATTATTATTTTCTATACTATTAATAAAATCTTTGTTTAACTTAGTATTGATCCATCCTGGTGCAACAGCATTACATCTAATCCCCTCAGCTCCATGATCAACAGCAACAGCCCTTGTTAATCCATGCAAACCTGATTTTGATGCTCCATAAGCGGGATGTCTTGGATTATTTCCTAATCCCTCTATAGATCCTACATTAACTATTGAGCCATTATTTTTTTTAAGGAGAGGTAAAGCATATTTAATTAATAAAAATGGAACTGTTAAATTTATATTTAAATGATCATTCCACTCTTCTAAGGAAATTTCTTCAACCGTATTTTCTTTCATTATACCAGCATTGTTAATTAATATATCTAGTCTTCCTGCTTTATCGTTAACTTCTGATATTATTTTTTTTAAATTATTATTATCCTTTAAATCAATTAAAATATTTTCATGTAAAGATTTTGTTCTCTGGGCACAAAAAACTCTTGCACCTTTCTCTTCTAGTAATTTAGCTGTGGCAGCACCAATTCCTGATGACCCACCTGTAATAAGAGCTACTTTATTTTTTAAATTAGTCATAACACTTGTTTTGCACCATTAACTTCTACAATAGATCCACACATGTACCTAGATTCATCAGATAGCAAAAATAATATTACATCTACAATGTCTTTTGGTTCTGCTATTCTACCTAAAGGGATTGTTTTATTTAATTCCTGAATTGCTCGATCAGGATTTATTCCTCTAACTTCAAAACCACTTCTAAGCATTGGAGTATTAACTTCATTTGGGCACACTGCATTAATTCTGATACCTTGATGAGCATGATCTAAACCTAAGCATTGTGTTAAAGAAGCTATAGCAGCTTTAGACATAACATATAAAGGATGATTTGGTCCTGGTCTTAAACCCCAGCAGGAAGAAACATTTACAATAGCACTTCCTTTTTTCATTAAAGGGATACTAGCTCTACACAATCTAAATGGTGCTTCTACATTAACTTTCATGGTACTATTATAATCTTCATCAGAAACATCATTAATTTTACCTCTAGTTATAACACCAGCAACATTACATAAGATATCAAGACCATTAAATTTATCAAAAACTTTTTTTGGAAGTTCATCACAGAATTTTGAATCAGTCAAATTACCATCATAATTTGCATCTGCAATAATTTTAGAAGTATCAATATCTGTAACAGCTACTGACGCTCCTTCTTTTTTTAGTGATTTAACTAAAACTTTACCTATACCACCATTAGCTCCAGTGATTAAGGCTTTTTTATTTTGAAATCTTTTAAAATTTTTCATGAATTATTAAATTAAACTAACACAAAAGAAAAAAACTTTATAAATTTTATTTTTATAAAATCGTTAAAAAGATGTAAAGACAATCATAAATAGTCAAAATATGCTAAAGTTTATTGTCATTTCAGATACTCATATAGTACCTAAAAATCAAAGATGTAACGGATTAGATTCTGCTGAGCGTTTAAATTTAGCAATTGAAAGTATCAATAAAGATCATCCTGATGCAGATTTTTGTATCCATGCTGGAGATATAACAGATAGAGGCGATATTGAGTCATATGAAAGATTCCATAAAATTATTCAAAAACTGAAAATACCTTTATATTTAACCATTGGTAATCATGATCATAGAAATAATTTTAAAAAAGTTTTCAAAGATGAATACTCTGACATAAATGGATTTATTCAAAATATTATTGATATTAAAAATCAAAGAATAATTATTCTAGATACATATGAAGAAAATTTGTTGGGGGAAGGTAGATTATGTGAAACAAGATTAAAATGGTTAAAAAATCATATTATCAAAAATGATAACTTACCTACTATTTTAGTGATGCACCATCATGTCACAAAAATTCAAAGCCCTTACATAGATTTAATTTCTTTAGAAAATCCAAATGACTTTTTTAATGTAGTAAAAAATAAATCAAATATCAGACATATTATAACAGGTCATGTACATATTACTTCAACAACTATTAAAAACAATATTCCACAAACAACAATTGGTGGCAGTCACTTTACACACTCTGTAAAGAATTTTTTTACTCCATTTAATTATAATTTAAATGAATTAAAAAATATGAAAGATGAAAATAAAATAAGTCGTGAAATGATTGACGAAATGTCTAAGCAATATGAAAATATTGTTATATTGGAAGGGCCAGCTCAATACGGAGTAGTTTTTTCAGATAGTATTTCCACAACTATTCATTTTCATAATTACATAGAAGAATATAAAAGATTGCCTCAATCAGAAACTAAACTAGGGTACTAGTTAACATTATGAATGATAAATTTAATGTAAGATTATCATGGGCTTTTTATGATTGGGCTAATTCTGCTTGGTCAGCAATTATTGTTACATTTATCTTTTCAAGATATTTTGTTGATGTGTTATCTCCTAACCCTGATCAAGGCACTTTATTTTGGACGTGGACAATAGGATTATCAAGTTTACTCGCAGCAATATTGAGTCCGATTGTTGGAAGTATTTCTGATCAATCTCAAAAATCAAAAATTTGGTTAATTTCTACAACTATAATTTATGCATTGATTGCATTAAGTTTATGGTTTGCAGAACCAAATCTAATTAATCTTTTTATAATCATAATTTTAATTTTTATCGGTAATCTGTCTTATGAAATTTCACAAATATTTTATAATGGACAATTAAAATTGATAACTAATAAACAAAATTTTGCAAGAATATCAGGATTTGCTTGGGGTTTAGGTTACGCTGGAACAGTTATTATTTTCATAATTTATTATGGATTATTTTTTTTACCAGCAGATCCTATAATTGATCTTGATTTAGATAGTTATGAAAATATTAGAATAAGCTTTTTAATTACAGGATTTTGGATTTTATTATTTGCACTACCCTTATTTATTACTTTTAAAGATCCTATTACAGACAAATTAGAAGCAAAAAATACATTTAGTGAATCATTTAAACAAATCAAAATAACTTTTAATGAAATACAAAAATACAAAAATCTAGTTTGGTTTTTGATTGCTAGATTATTTTATATGGATGGCATTAATGCTATATTTGCAGTTGCTGCTATTTACGCTACTGTTGTATTTGGGATGTCAACTACTGATATTATAATGCTTGGAATAGGCACGAATATAGCTGCTGGAATAGGAAGTTGGGTTTTCTCATTTATTGAAAATAGAATAGGATCTAAAAATACCATTGTTTTTTCTTTAATAAGTATATTTTTAATAAGTTTTATCATACTGTTTATTGATCAGAAAAATCTATTTATTGTTTTAGCAATTATATTAAGTAGTTTTTTTGGTCCTGTTCAATCTGCGAGCAGGGTATATTTCGCAAAATCAATACCAGAAAATAAAAAGTTTGAATTTTTTGGATTTTATTCATTTTCAGGAAAAGTCACTTCTTTTGTAGGACCAGTTTTATATGGAACTATTGCTTTTATTTTTTCTTCACCACAACTAGGTTTAGCTTCTTTATTGGTTTTATTTGCTATAGGTTTATTATTAATACTTAAAGTTGATAATGACAAAATAAAATAATTAAATTTTTTTACTAATCTTGACTTTTGATCACTTCTTCAACTAAATTTAATGTTTCAAAAGCATCATAAATATTTGTTTCAGGCTGGATATCAAACTCTATTGCATTAAATAATGAAAACATTGGTCCCGCGAAGGACTCAGAAAACCACCTGCCTTCTAGTTCTTTTTCATAACTATTTAATTTATTATTTTTATAGTATGAAAACTTAATTTTATCAGGAAAAGAAGTACCATTGCCAATCATAGAACTTATTATCCCTTTACAATTACCATTGACTCCAATTATTTCAAAACCTGCTGTCCAATCATCTGGTTTTTTTTTACTATCATGAGTAATATCTAAAACACCAGTTAATCCATTATTATATTTAAAAGTAACGTATATATTAGTTGGTTTATCTAAAATGCTATTTCTAGAATGAATTAATTCAGCTTTAACATTATTTGGATTTCCAAAAAGACACCTAATAGAATCTAAGTAATGTATTGAATTATAACGTAGTTCAGGATAGTCAATTTTACTTAACCAAGGCCATATTGACCAATCTGTTTTTCTATGTGTGTAAAATTTGAAACTTTTTATTTGACCAAAATAATTTTTTTTTATTAAATAATTTGCAGCTTTTATAGATGGTGAATAACGCATTTGATGATTAACGTTAGCTTTAATATTAGCATTTCTATATTTTGTTAAAATTTTTTTTGCCGTTTCTATGTTATTAGATAAAGGCTTTTGAATTAATATATGCTTATTATAATTTAAAGCTTGTTGAAATAAATCATGATTAAATTCTGCTGGGACTGCAATATCTACAATATCAATATTTTTATCATTAAAAAATTCTTCAATATTATTGGAATAATTAATTATATTATATTTTTTTTTTAAAAATTTTGCTTTTTCAATATTAGTATCAAAAATATTAATAATATTTAATTTTTCAGCTTCATATATTGGTAAATGAGAATTTTCTACAATATTACCTGCTCCAATTATTCCAATTTTATATTTTTTAAAATTATTTGGTTTTTTATTTTTATAATCAATTATAAAATTATTCTTATTTAACATTTATTAATTATTATAAGAGATAAGAATATCATCAAATTTTAAATCTTTTTCCTTTGGAAAATAATTAAACATTTTTTTAAATTTAAGGTGTTTACAAGTTGGAGGTGTTGGTCCTTGTGTATCTAGTACATAAATATTTTTAATATGAGAAAATGTATTTTTATAATTCATTGGATTTTTAACAACAACAAATTTGTATGAATCTAAATTTAAATCAAATGATAAAAATTGTTCACAATTCCATTCATAAGTACCAAATGTAGATATTAATATATTAATTTCATTAATACTAACAAGAGCAGTTGGACCCATTTCACCAACTGTGTTATCCCATATCCCTCCATTATATTTAAATTTTCCATCAGAAACTTTTTCAATTTTTACTCTAATTTTAATAGGCTCACCCCACTGATTATCTACTTGATGACCTAGTAAAATTTCTATAATTTCTCCAGCTTGCATTTTTGAACACTTCATAGCTGCTATTGGATCCACTACATGAACTAAGGATTTTGATTCAGGCGCAATTTTAACTAAATCCTTGAGTGTTATAACGCTGTCTCCTGCCGCACCTCCTCCGCAAGCGTCTGCTGTTTCAACAAGCAATGCATTTGTTTTTTTATTTAAACCATCTTTTATTGCTTCATCTGGTTTGTATAATTCAGGTTCAAATTCCTGCCTTCTATCCCAATATTTTCTTGTATGTTTTAAAGAAATTTTTTTAGCAGATTCAATATTATCTTTTGTTATTACAATTGCCCCTCCTCCCATATTCTCCTGATCTATATATGGATCAACATGAATGAAACTTGTTGATAAAATATTAGGATTATTTTTTTCTTCATCTTTTAAATTATTCATTAATTCTGCAAATGGTGTTTCTCCAAAAGTGGAAGCATTTATTGCTGAATGCAAGAGTGGAACTTTACTAAAAAACATTTTAGGTTTTAAATTTTCTTCAAGAATAGATCTTAAAATTTTAGCCCCTCTTATACCTGTTTCATAAGGATCTAAATGAGGATATGTTTCCCAAGCAAGTATTGCGCTTGATTGAGTTACCATGTCTTCAGTAACATGTGCATGCAAATCTAAAGTTACAACTATTGGTATTTCTTTTCCAATTAACTTTCTTATACTTGTAATAAGGTCACCTTCTAAATCACCGATAGTTTCTGTTACTGCTGCGCCGTGTAATGGTAAAATTACAGCTCGTAAATCTTTAATATTTTTTATTCTAGAAATAATTTTACTTTTAATATTATTATAACATTCATCAGTTATTACTCCTCCAGGTGAACAACTAGCGAAAACAGTTGGTGCAATATTAAATGCACTTTTATTCAAAATACTTAGCATTCCTCCAACAACACCATTTTTTAACTCAAGAATTTTTGAATCTTCAAAATATTCATATCTTTCAAAATTTTCTTGGGTCATTATATTTATGCTAAATTCATTGCATTCAGTTAGAATGCCTCCTAAAATTATATTACCTGAATTGTTTCCAATTTTTTTATTCATTAATTTTCTCTTTATTTACCACTTCCTGCTAATAACCCTTCAATAAAATATTTTTGAAGAAATAAATAAGCTATTAAAACTGGTAAAGATATCAATACCATAAATGCATATAGTTCGCCGAAATTTATAGAATACTGACCAACCATTCTATATAAACCAACCGTAACAGTTGTGCCTTCTAATGGTCCCAGTAAAATCAAAGGATTTAAAAAATCATTCCAAACCCAAGTTCCTGTAATTATAATTACACTAGCTGAAGCAGGCTTTAAAATTGGAAGTATTATTTTTAAATAACAAACAATGAAATTTGCTCCATCTATAAATGATGCTTCAATCATTTCTTTAGGAATATTTTTCATAAATCCTCTAAATACCAAAGTTCCAAATGGTAAATAGTATGCAGCAAAAAATAATATTAAACCAATAAATGTATTATTTAGGTTAACAAATTTTAAAATTGTAAAAACAGGTATCAAAATTATTGGGGTAGGTAAAATTAAACCTAGTAATAAAAAAATAAAAATAATATTTTGAATTTTTTTACTTAAAAAATGAATTGAAAAAGCTAACATTGATGAAAGAACTAAAACAAAAATAATTGATAAGGATGTAAAAATAATACTATTTGTAAGAGAATTAGATAATAAATCATTAGATTTAACAAATATATTTATATAGTTATTAAATGTAAATAATTCAGGAAAAGAAGCTGGATTATTTAAAATATCATTTTCAAACTTAAATGAATTAACAAATACTAAATACAAAGGAAATAAAAAAATTATAGAAAGAAAAATTGAAATGAATACTTGTCTATAAAACATTAGTTATCGACCTCTCTTTTACCTAAATAAACTAAAGCAATAAAGGTAGTTGCTCCACTAATTATTAATAGTAATAAGGACATAGATGAAGCAAAACCAACTCTATTTTCATTGAAAGCAGTTCTAATAATTAACATAGCAATTGTTTCTGAAGCCCTGCCAGGGCCCCCACCTGTTAATGCTAAAACTCTATCATAAAGTTTAAAAGTTGAAATTAATATTACAACTGTATTAATAGTAAGTGCAGGAGCTAAAAGTGGCCAATCTAAATATCTAAATTTTTGAATTTTATTTGCACCATCTATTTCTACTGCATCTTCTAATTCCCTAGGAATATTTTTTAAATTTGCTAAATATATAACTGTGCAGAATGCAATTAATTGCCAACACAATGCTATAGAAACAGAAACTAGTGCATAAGTTGGATTACCTAGCCAACTAATTTCTAAATTAATAAAAAAAATACTTAAAAATTGATTTAAAATCCCTTTATCAGTTAAAATTGTAGCAAAAGTATAACCAATTACAATAGGGCTCAATATGAAAGGAGTAAAAATAAGAATTCTTAATATTAAAAATATTTTATGATCATGATTAAATAACTTTGCGAATATAATGCCTAATATATTGGAAACAGTTACTGCAACTATTGATAAAACTAAAACTATTTGAATAGAGTTAAAAAATTCCTTTTTGTAAAGTATTTTATAAAAATTTTTATAACCAATAAAGTCATAATTATTAGTTAAAAAACTTATTTTAAAAAATGAGTAAAATATTGTCAAACATATTGGAAATATAATTAAAGTTGAAAATAAAATTAATCCAGGAGAAATAAGAAGAAAATAATCTAAATTTTTTTTATTAATTTTCAATTTATTTACAATTAAGGTTTATGAGGGGGCTATAAGCCCCCTATTTTTAATTACTGAAGCTCAATTAGCTTGCTATTTAAATTATCAATAATTTCAGAAGTTTCTTTTCCACTCAAAATTTCTTGAGAATTAGAAAATACCTCTCCTTGCAAACCTGGAAGTAAAGCATAATCTCCTACTTCAAATGTAAAGAATGGTACATGCTGTAAACCTGGAGTTTGTAAAATTTCAATAATTTCAAAAATTAATGGATGCAACTCATAGCCTGCCATATCTTTTTCTAAATCAAATAACTTATTATTTGGAATATGAGCATCTCTAAATAAATCATCCGCATTGGTTTTTACATTAGTTGAAAATTCAACAGCAAATAATCTAGCTTCTTCAGGATATTCTGTAAGAGCACTTACAGCTGGTCCACCCGACGTGTAAGTAACTAATCTAGGAGTACCATCTAGAGCAGGCATAGGAAATACGCCTATTTCAAAAGGATGATCTAAAGGCACAGCTCCAGCAAAGAAACTACCCATTGGATACATAGCCCCATCTCCATTTAAAAATGTTTGTTGAAGCTCAGAATAATTTAAACTTAATGCAGTTGAATTAGTCCATCCATTTTTTACTAGTGAAGAATAAGCATTTATTGCATCTTCCATTAAAGGATCAGAGAAATTTCTATCTCCATTTCTTAAATCTTTTAAATAATTTTCATCTTTTCCTGTAACATTTAAAGCAACTAAATCCATTAACGGCCATGCAGCTGCCCATGAATCACCTGCTGCTCCACCTACAATAAAAGGAGTTACATTATTTTTCTTAAGGTTACTTGCAGCATTTTCTAAATCAGACCAAGTTTTAGGTTCTTCAGTTATACCTGCTGCTTCAAACATAGATTTATTATAAAAAATAACTGATTCAACTACAGTAATCATAGGAAGAGCATATTGTCTTCCATTAGTTAAACCAAGACCAACAGGATCTGCAAAACGCTCTAGATCACTATCTTCAAATGGTAATAAAAGTCCTGCTTCAATAAATTCTGCCACTGCAAAATTAGACATCATAACATCAGGAAATTGATCTGTTGCTTGTAATTGTTTTAAATAGTCACCCATTGATCCAACGTTAGGCGGTACAATTTTATTTATCTTAAATTGAGGAAAATCCTTAACCGTTCTTTCGATTGCATCATCCCAAAATTCTGCTGGAAGATTTGGAGTTTCAAAAACCATAAAATCCAGTTCAATTTGTTTTGCAGAACCAAAAGAAGGTATAAGAACAATACTCAATAAGATTAATAGTCTTTTCAATATATTCATAATTCCTCCACTAATTATTATTCAAATATAAAAGTAAATTTTATATTTGAGAATAAATAAGTCAATAAAAGAAACTATAAATTATTGAAAACTTGATATTAAATAATGAAATAATAATGATAATTTATCTTTTATTGATTATTATTGAAATAAAATAAAAGAATTTTGATAATTATTAATTTATAGAATAAAATCAATTATATGAAATTTCTTTTTGATCTAGGTGGTGTTTTTTTTGATTGGGATCCTAATCACTTTTTTAAGGATGTTTTTAATACAGCTGATGAAAGAAAATTCTTTTTAACTGAAATTTGTAGTGATGAGTGGAATGTAAAACAAGATGCAGGTAGAACAATAAGAGAAGCTGAAGAAGAACTTATTCCCTTATTTCCAAAGTATGAAAAAGAAATTAAGATGTATTATAAAAACCACCGAAATATGATTAAGGATACTTTTCAAGAGTCTATCGAAGTTTTAAATTACCTCAAAAAGAATAATTATGAGTGTTATGTTTTATCAAATTGGTCAGCAGAAACATTTTATGGACCTGAACAAACTATGATGGATGATTATCCTTTTTTAAAAAATTTTGATGGATTATTGATTTCAGGAGAAGATAAGTTAATCAAACCTGATATCGCTATTTATAAACTTGCCATTGATCGTTTTAATTTAATACCAAAGAAAACTGTATTTATAGATGATAAGTTAGAAAATATTGAAGCAGCACAAAACTTAGAATTCAATACTATACATTTGACTGATCCTAAAAAAATTAAATTAGAGATAGATAAATTTTTAGTTTAATCTTTTTTTAGTTTCTTTATCAAATAAATGATATTTTCCTTCTTCAATCTCTAAAGTTATTTCATTATTTACTTTAATGTTAGTATTACCATTCTCTCGATAACAAATATAATTATTTGACTTATCATATCCATAAATAATACTATCAGCTCCTAATTTTTCAATAAGGTCAACTTTCATTTGAATATTACCTTGAGGGCTTACTTTTAAGTTTTCTGGTCTAATACCGAAAATAACATTTTGGTCATTTATATTAGAATTCAAAGAACAATTAAATCCTTCTGAGATAAAATTATTAGATTTTATTTTACCGTTAATAAAATTCATTTGAGGAGTCCCAATAAATTCTGCAACAAAAAATGTTGCAGGATTTTCATAAACTTCAATAGGAGATCCAACTTGTTCAATAATACCTTCATTAATTACAGCCAATCTATCGCCTAATGTCATTGCCTCTACTTGGTCATGAGTAACAAAAACACTAGTCACACCCATTTGTTTTTGCAATTTTTTAATTTCTATTCTGACTTGTCCCCTTAATTTAGCATCAAGGTTTGAAAGAGGCTCATCGAATAAAAAAGCCTTTGGATTTCTAACAATAGCTCTTCCCATAGCAACTCTTTGTCTTTGCCCACCTGAAAGTTGTGCAGGTTTACGTTGTAAAAACTCTTTAATCTCTAATAGTTCAGCTACTTCATTAACTTTTTTTTCTATTTTTTCTTTTGATTCACCTTTATTTTTTAGACCATAAGATAAATTTTTAAATACATTCATGTGAGGATAAAGGGCATAATTTTGAAAAACCATCGCAACATCTCTTTCAGAAGGATCAACTTTATTAATTATCTTATTATCAAGTTTTATTTCACCATCCGTAATATCTTCAAGACCTGCAATCATCCTCAATAAAGTAGATTTACCGCAACCACTTGGCCCTACAAAAACCATAAGCTCACCCTCAGTAATACTTAAAGAAGTTTCATTTACGGCTTTTGTTCCATTTGGATAAATTTTAGTTACATTTTCTAAATCTAAAAAACTCATTTATTTCTCCGTTTGTATTAGGCCCTTAATAAACCATCGTTGTAAAAAGATAACTACCAACACTGGTGGTATCATTGATAAAATTATGTATGAAAATCTCTCAGATACCCTAGGAAGATTCCCTCCTTCATAAGATTCTTGAAAAATAATCTTCATTCCCATTACTACAGTCCAATACTTTTCATCAGTTGTCATTATTAAAGGCCATAAATACTGGCTATAGCCATAAACAAACATAAAGATAAACATAGCAGCAATCATTGTTTTTGATAAAGGAAGAAGAAAATCAATAAAAAATTTCCAGCTATTTGCCCCATCTAGTTTTGCTGCTTCTAATAGCTCATCTGGAACAGATTTATAAAATTGCCTAAAGAAAAATGTTGCGGTAGCAGATGCTACTAACGGCAAAACCAGACCTGTGTATGAATTTGTCAAATTTAGATCTGATACGATTTGATAACTTGGTAATATTCTAACTTCTAAAGGTACAAGAAGGGTTATAAAAATTAACCAAAAAATAGGTGTCGCTAATTTAAATCGAAAATATACGATAGCATAAGCAGACATGGCAGAAATAATTACTTTTACTGTTGCAATACCAAAAGCCATGATAAAGCTATTTATAAACATGCTAGTTGCGGTTATTTCTTTTGAAAAACCTCCTTTGCGATTTAAAACTTCATTGTAATTATCAAAAAATTTATCACCAATACTCCACTTCATTCCTTGAGTAAGTACATCGACATTTTCATGAGTTGAGCTTGCGAAAGCAATCCAAATCGGAACAACCATAATTAATACTCCAAGCCATAAAATAAAGTGTGCTGTAAATTGTAATTTTTTTGAGTTCATTTTGTTTGAAATAATCCTTGTATAAATAATCTTTGTAAAAAAATAATAATCATAACAGGTGGTAATAAAGATAATACGACATAGGCATACCTATCAACACTATTTCCTCCGTATATCATTTTTAATCCCATAACTACAGTCCAATACTTTTCAGAAGTTGTCATTATTAATGGCCAAAGATATTGATTATAACCATAAACAAACATAAAGATAAACATAGCAGCAATCATTGTTTTTGATAAAGGAAGAAGAAAATCAATAAAAAATTTCCAGCTATTTGCCCCATCTAGTTTTGCTGCTTCTAATAGCTCATCTGGAATAGACCTAAAATATTGACGAAAAAAAAATGTTGCAATTGCAGATGCAGATAAAGGCAATATTAAACCTGCATAAGAATTAGTTAAATTTAAATCTGAGACAATTTGATAGCTAGGTAAAATACGTAGCTCTAGAGGAACAAGTAATGTTATAAATATTAACCAAAAAAATAAAGTAGAAAATTTTGTTTTAAAGTATACAAGAGAATAAGCAGCCATCATCGAAATAAAAACAGATAAAGTAGCAATTCCAAATGCCATTATAAAGCTATTATAAAAAATTCTAGTTGCAGTAATTTCTTTTGTAAAACCACCTTTTTTATTTAAGACCCTGTCATAATTATCAAAAAACTCACCACCAATTTTCCATTGCATGCCTTCATTGTAAATATAACTATTACTATGAGTTGAGCTTGCAAATACAAGCCATAGTGGAACTAGCATTAACAGCACACCCCAAATTAAAACTGAATGAGTTATAGTGATTCTAAATACTCTGCTCATATCAATTATAATGTATCTTTCCTTCAATAAATCTAAATTGAAATACAGTTATTACTAAAACAATTAACATCATTATGATTGATTGAGCTCCGGCACTACCTAAATCTAAACCTCTAAAACCATCAATATAAGCTTTATAAACAAGTGTTTTAGTCTCACCACTTGGTGCTCCAATTGTTGTCGTATCAATGATACCGAGAGTATCAAAAAATGAATAAGTAATATTTATAATAATTAGAAAAAATGTTGTAGGCATTAAAAGAGGAAAGGTAATTGTCCAAAATCTTCTAAAACTACTTTTACAATCTATAATAGATGCTTCTATAATTGATTTTTGAATAGTTTGAAGTCCAGCTAAGAAGAATATAAAATTTGCGCTTATTTGTTTCCAAGAAGCTGCAATAAAAACATAAATATAAGCATCGTAAACATTGTCATACCAATCAAAACCCCAAAGTCCATTAAAGAAATTATATAAAATACCAAGTCTTTCGCTAAAAAAATAGTTGGCAGTAACTCCTACAACAGCGGGTGCTATTGCATAAGGCCATATTAAAAGTGTTTTATATGCACTTTTACCATGAATGACATTATTTGCCTGAACTGCTAACAGCAATCCAATTGAGCAGGAAAAAAAAGTAATAACTGCAATAAAAATTAGAGTAAATTTAAGAGCTGTTATATAATTTGGATCTGATAAAACAAAAACAAAATTATCAAAGCCAGAAAAATATCTTCCAAAGCCAAAAGCATCTTGTATTGTAAAAGCATCTCTAAATGTTTGAACAATAGGTAAATATAAAAAAATTAATATTATAGCTAACTGAGGTGCTATAAAAAAATATTGTGTAAAATATGAACTAAATTGAACTCTTTTCATAATTAATTAGGAGGGCTTTAAGCCCTCCTTTTAAATTTATGTTATAAAGTTTTAGCGAACTGAGCAAGCAATTTAGATGCTCCCTCGTCCATTCTTTTCATACCCTCTTCTATGCTAATTTCACCATTCAGCATTTTAGGATAATTTTCATAAAGAACTTCGCGTATTTGTGGCCAGTTTCCTGCTCTATATCCACCTGGAATAGTTGAGCCAGTTAAACTTAACTGCTCACCAACAGCTTTGTGATAAGGAGAAGCTTCATAAAAGCCAATCTCATTTGCAAGATCAGTAGCTGAGTATGTTACAGCAGCATAACCAGACATATTATGATAGAACAACTGTTGTTCTGGAGAAGTCATGAACTCTGCTAATTTCATTAGCGCTTCGTATTCTGCATCAGACTTGCCAGATAAAATCCAGTTTGCAGCACCTCCAATAAATGTTGGGTATTCTTTTCCACCAGTAATCGAACTCCAATAAGGAATATGATTTACTGTGAAATTTGGAACAACACCTTTCATGCCACTAAATGATGCAGCAGATCCAAGCCAGAAAGCAGCTTCACCTGCAATAAAAGGTGCTTGGTTATCACCCCATGCTCGGCCTTTATAGTCATACCACCCTTTTTCTTTCCATTCTTTTACTTTTGTCCAGTGAGTAATAAACTCAGGCGTATCAGCAAACAAAGTAGTTGTTGGAACATCATCATATCCGTTATTCCCATCAGTCATTAAAAGATTGTGTCTTGAAAAGAAATTTTCTGTCCAAATCCAAGGACTATGACTTTGAAGTAAAGGAGTGTAGCCTGCTGCTAAAATTTTAGGAGCAATTTGCTCAAATTCTTCATAAGTTTTTGGAATATCAACACCAGCTGCCTCAAGAATATCCATATTAGCATACATTAAACAAGTTGAACTGTTAAAAGGTATACCAATCATTTTTCCATCAGAGTCAGCATAAAAGTTTCTTATGCCAGGAATGTAATCATCTTTATTGAAGTCTACACCATATTTTTCTGCCATATCTTCAAATGGATAGACAACTCCATTTTTAACTTGCGCTACCATGATAGCTGCTCCTGCGTCATATACTTGAACCATATGTGGATGTTCATTAGCTCTGTAAGCAGCAATAAAAGCAGCTAAAATATCTTCATAACTACCTTTACTAGTAGGAATCAAAACAGATTCATCCTGACTTGCATTCCATCTATCTGCAATTTCATTAATAATTGCTTCTAACTTTCCTGTATGTCCATGCCAATAATGAAGCTCAACTGGAGCTGAAATAGTAGGCGTAGATAAGAAAGCTACTGTTATTAAAGCTATAAAAGCTCTATATAATCTTTTCATATATCCTCCATATATTAGTAATAGAAATGTAACATATAATTTACTAAATAAGATACAATTAAATTAAATTATTTTTTCTTGATAAATTTTGATAATTTAAAGAAAAATACTACTAATAATGGTCGGGGAGAAAGGATTCGAACCTTCGACCCCCTGGTCCCAAACCAGGTGCGCTACCAGGCTGCGCTACTCCCCGAGAAGGGCTTGTTATAGTGAAAAATTAATTAAAAACAATTATTTAGTTTGAAATTTTATATCTTAATAATTATACTAATTATTAGGGGTGCTTAAATGCTGAGATTTATACCCTTTTACCTGATCTGGATAATGCCAGCG
The DNA here is from genome assembly GCA_902561355.1 of uncultured Alphaproteobacteria bacterium. Lineage (GTDB taxonomy): Bacteria > Pseudomonadota > Alphaproteobacteria > HIMB59 > CACPNW01. Next base: position 18,546 of record CACEPG010000001.1, on the reverse strand, counting down.
GAGGAAAAATGAAAATAATAACTTTAGTTTTTTGTTTAATAATATCTTTATCTACTCAAGCTCAAAAATTAACGATTTATACTTATGATTCTTTTGTATCAGAATGGGGTCCAGGACCAATAATAAAAGAAAAATTTGAAAAAAATTTTAATATTGAATTAGAATTTGTTGCAGTAGATAGTGCGGCAACACTTCTAAATAAGATTATATTAGAAGGTTCCTCAACAAAAGCAGATATAGTTTTAGGATTAGATATGAATTTATTTGATGCCGCAAATAAATCAAATTTGTTTTTAAAACACGATATTCAAAATATTAATAATCAAATTAAATTACCATTAAAGTGGGATAGTGAAAACTTTGTACCTTATAATTATGGATATTTTGCATTTGTATATAATAATAAAAAATTAAAAAATCCTCCTTTATCAATGTATGAATTAATTAATACAACTGATGCTAAAATAGTTATTCAAGATCCAAGAACTTCAACCCCGGGATTAGGATTATTAACTTGGATGAAAGCTTTATATGGAGATGAGGCTGGAAAAGAATGGAAAAAATTAAATAAAAAAATTATTTCTGTTACCAAGGGTTGGACAGATGCATATTATAATTTTTTTATGACAGGTGAGGCTGATATGGTTCTTAGTTACACAACTTCACCAGCTGCACATATAATGTTTGAAGAAAATTATGATATTTCAGCATCGATTTTTGATGAGGGAAATTATATCTCAATAGAATTTGCTGGTATTTTAAAAAATTCAAAAAATAAAATAATTGCAAATGATTTTCTCAAGTTTATTTTATCTGATGATTTTCAGTCAGTTATTCCATCAACAAATATTATGTACCCAGTAACAAGTATTAGTAATCTTCCTGATGCTTTTAACAATTTATCAATACCAAAAGTTATTCAACTCAATCCTAAAGAAATTAATGATAATAAAGAGAATTGGATTAACGAATGGTTAAATGCTTTTTAAACTAATTGTATAATAAATATAATTACTCCATTTTAATTTTTTTTTCATTAATTCTCGTGTTGCCGTTTATAGGTATATTTAATAAAATAACTTATGATCTAGAATCAATAATAAATTTTTTAAAAAATACTTATACTCAAAGAATAATTTTTTTTTCATTATATCAAGCGTTTTTATCAGCGTTTATTAGTTGCCTTTTGGCTATACCTTTTGCCCTTGCTTTAAATAGACATAAAAATTTAAAAATAATAAAATTTATTATTTCGTTATGTGGCTTTTCTTTTGTAATTCCATCTATTTTAATTGTCTATGCTGTAATTCAACTTTTAGGATACAATGGTTTTTTTAATACATATTTTGATATCTATAATTTTTTTTCATTTGAAACAATTTATGGCATAAAAGCAATTTTAATTGCACATGTTCTTTTGAATACTCCTTTTGCTTCAAGATTATTATTTCAAAATTTAAATAGTATACCAAAAAAATATTATGAAATATCTAGATCTATTAGATTATCTTATTTGGGAAATATTATAGAACTTGAATTACCTATTTTAAAACAAAATTTATTTACAGTATTTTCAATTATTTTTTCATTATGTTTTTTAAGTTTTGCTATTGTGATGGCTTTGGGAGGAAGTCCTATGTATTCAACTATAGAGGTAGCAATATATCAATATGCATTATTTGAATTAAATTTTAATAAAGCTATTTTGTTAAGTTTTATTCAAATAGTTATTTGTATATTATTTGTTTTTATTGGTTTCTTTAAATTAAAAGGTTCAAACTTCTTTGAGGTTGAAATTAGCAATAATCTCCATCCTCATAATGATATTAAAACAATTAAAATTATTGATTTTATTTTAATAACTATATTTAGTATTTTTTTGTTTTCTCCAATAATATTTATTATAATTAATTTTTTAAGTAGTGATTTTAATAATATATTTTATGATATTAATTTTATTAAAGCTTTTTTAAATTCATTAATCATATCACTTATATCAGGATCTTTAGTTAGTATATTTGGTTTTAGTATTTCTGTATTACTAGTTTTAAATCATAAAAATATATTGTTACAACAATTAATATTTCTTTTAAGTTCATCAATTATAATTATTTCCCCAATAATATTTAGCTTAGGTTATTTTATTATACTGAATGATCTCAGATATATTTTATTTTTTAAATATTCAGTAATTATATTAATAAATTGTATTTTTTTAATACCTTTTGCAATACTAATTCTCTTTAATAATTTAAAAAATATTTATTTAAATTATTTAGACATTAAATCATCTTTTAGAATTAGTTTAATTAATTATTTTAGAATTTTATTTCCCTTAATAAAAAAAAACTGTCTTTATGTATTTTCATTCTCCACAGTGATTACTTTTGGTGATTTTACTATTATTTCTTTTTTTAAAGATCAAAATTTTGAAACTTTGCCTTCATACTTATTTAGATTAATATCTGTATATAGATTCAATGAAGCGACTTTTGTTGCAGGATTTATACTGATGATTAGTTTGATAATATATTTTTTAATTGATAATTTTAATTACCAAGGCAAATCAGCCATTAAAACATGAAGATAAATACTAGCAACATATCCTAGAAAAATTACTGGTGTCCATTTTAAATGGCCAAAAAAAGTATAGTATCCTCTAGCTTGACCCATTAATGCTACACCTGCAGCTGATCCTATTGAAAGAAGACTACCGCCTACTCCAGTCGTTAAAGTTACTAATAACCATTGATCAATAGACATCTCAGGCCTCATAGTAATTACTGCAAACATAACTGGAATATTATCTACTATAGCAGAAAGAATACCTACAATTGCATTTGCTAAAGTTGGACCTAAGCCATCATAAAGAAGCTCAGAAACTAATGATAAATATCCTATAAAACCTAATCCTCCGACACTTAAAATTACTCCAAAAAAGAATAACAATGTATCCCATTCAGCTCTTGAAATTTTTCTAAAAAAATCAAATTTTTGATCTTCAACTGAAGGATCGTGTGTTATTTTTAAATAAAATGAATATAGTCCTAATAATCCCAAACCAAACATCATACCTAGCATTGGTGGTAAGTGTAAAATATTATGAAAATTTACTGCACTAAATATTGTTAAGAGTCCTAAAAAAATAATTACTCTTCCCCCTCTTTTCATATAGACTTTATCTGAGCTTATTTCAGGTTTTTCTTTGGGAATGAAAAAATACATTATTGCTGCAGGTATTATATAATTAACAACTGAAGGAAAAAATATTTTGAAGAATGTAAAAAATTCTACAATTCCAGCCTGCCAAACCATTAAAGTAGTAATATCACCGAAAGGACTGTATGCGCCTCCAGCATTTGCAGCAACAACAATATTAATACAACCTATGGAAATAAATTTTGAATTGCCTTTGCCACAAGCCATTAATACAGAGCACATTACTAGTGCAGTTGTTAAGTTGTCTGCAATTGGAGAAAGAAAAAATGTTATAATACCCGTAAACACAAAAAGTTGTCGAAAACTCAAACCTCTTGATGTCAATTGATAGCGAACAACATCAAATACTTTTCTTTCCTCTAAAGAGTTGATGTAAGTCATTGCCACTAATAAAAATAAAAATAATTCAGCAAATTCCAAGATATTATGTTCAAGCGCATGTTCTATTTCAATTGCATAATCTTTATTTGAAGAAAAATGAAAAGCAATTATTGCCCAAATAATTGCAGCTGATAAAATAACTGGTTTTGATTTTCTTAAATGGCTAAATTCTTCTGCCATAACAACAGCATATGCAATTATAAATGTAATTAGGCTTAGAATACCTACATAAGATGTTGTTAAATTTATTTCCATAATTCTAAATTAAATTTTATAACCGATTTCTCTATTCCAAATTCGTATAAATTATTATGCATTGCTTCGTCAATAAAAACAGATTTTTTTAGTACTTTAGCTTTTTTAAATAATATGTGACTGTGACCATGTGGCACTATCTCATCCTTTTTTCCACTAATGATTAAAAGTGGTGAATTAATTTTATCTATTTTATGCAAATTATCAAATTTGTCTTTTACTAAGTATTTAGTTGGATAAATTTTATATCTTTTCTTAGCTATAGCAGGTATCGATAAGAAAGGCGCCTCTAAGACTGTTGATAGAAACTTGTATCGAGTACTTAATTCAACAGCCACACCTGTTCCCAATGATTCTCCGTATATAACTAAATCTGAATAATTAAATTGTGTATTTTTTAATATCCATTTCAAAGCTGACTCACCATCAATATATAAATTTTTTTCAGAAGGGTTTCCATCATTTCCACTATATCCTCTCCAAGCAAGCAGTAATACTGACCAATTAGCATTTATATATTTTTTTATTCTGTATGCTCTTTCTCCTATATCAAATGAATTACCATGAAAGTAGACTAGCATAGGATTGGACTCATGCCCATTATAATGCCAAGCCAAAAGATTAATTTTATCAGTTGTAGTGATAAACACTTCTTTAACATTATTAAGTTCATAAAATGAGGGGGGTTTAGGTTTTTTTGAAGTATTAAATATAATTTTCCTTTGAAAAAAGTATAAAAAAAAACCAAAAAAAAAGTATAGAAAAATACCGGAAAATATGTACTTCATAACAAAAATTAATTATATACATAAACATGGTTTCATCAACAACAGCATATGATCCAATGAGTGCTTATAGTACAGCTATAAAGAGGATTGAGAAAAGTGGAATAAGACCTACCAAACAAAGAAGAATATTAGCCAAAATTATTTTTGACAAAGGGAAAAGACATATTTCTGCTGAGAATTTATTTGATGAAGTAAAAAAAGAAGATAGAAAAATCTCAATGGCAACTATTTATAATACTTTAAAACAATTTACAAATATAGGACTGATAAGAGAAATTGTAGTTGATCAAAACAAATCTATTTACTGCAATAATAATCAAAGTCATTATCATTTATATATTGAAGATGAAGGAAAAATAGTCGATATACCAACTAAAAATATTGATCTAAATATACCTTCTATTCCAGCTTGTTTGCAACTTCACAACATTGATGTAATAGTAAGATTAAGAACTTTGAAAGATAAAGCAAAATCTTAAATGTCTAATCACAAGTTGTGGACACCTTCCACAACGGATTCCATCCTAAATGAATTTATAAAAAGTTTAGATAAGGATTTAAATATTAAAAATTATGAAGATCTACATAAATGGAGTGTAAATAAAAAAAATGATTTTTGGGAAAATGTTTGGGATTTTACAAACATTAAAGGTCAAAAGAAAGGTAAAGGATATATTGATTCAAATGAATTTTTAAATGCAAAATTTTTTAATCAATCTAAATTAAATTATGCTGAAAATTGTCTAAAAAAAGATGATAATTCTGATGCAATAATTTTTTATAATGAACAAGAGAATTGCAGGAGATATAGCTGGAAAGAATTAAAACAAAAAGTTTTTCAATTATCTCATTATTTTGTAACAAAAAAAATTAAACCTGGTGATCGAATAGCAGCAGTTCTTCCTAATATACCTGAAACAGTAATTTCTTTTTTATCTACATCTCAGATTGGAGCTATATGGTCTTCTTGTTCATCTGATTTTGGACCAAAAGCAATAATAGATAGATTTAAGCAAATTGAGCCAAAAGTTTTAATTGTTACAGATTATTATTTTTATAATAACAAAAAAATAAATACGTTAAGCAATTTAAAAAAAATAACTAAAGCAATTCCTTCAATACAAGAGATTATAATAATTCCATATAGTAATGATAAATTAAAAAATAATTATACTAATTGGAATAAAATTTTTGAAAATAATTCACAATTTACAAAATTTTTAAACCTGCCTTTCAATCATCCTCTGTATATTTTATATTCTAGTGGCACCACTGGAGTACCTAAATGCATAGTACATGGAGCTGGCGGATCATTAATACAGCATCTAAAGGAACATCAATTACATCTTAATATTCAAGAAAATGATAAAGTTTTTTATTTTACAACATGTGGTTGGATGATGTGGAATTGGTTAATTTCTGTTTTAGCATCAAAAGCTACCATAATTTTATATGATGGATCTCCATTTGTACCTAATATAGATTATTTATTCAATATATCAGAAAAAGAAAATATAAATTTTTTTGGAACGGGTGCAAAATATATTGATCACTTAAAACTAAATAATATAAATATAAAAAAAAATTATTCTCTTAAAAATTTAAATACAATAGCTTCTACAGGTTCACCTCTAGTTAATGAGTCTTTTAATTATGTTTATAATAATATTAAATCTGATGTTCATTTAGCGTCAATCAGTGGAGGGACAGATATAGTTTCTTGTTTTGTTATTGGTAATAGAATGCAGCCAGTTTTTTCAGGAGAAATTCAATGCGCTGGTTTAGGTATGGACATTGATGTTTTTGATGAAAATGGAAATTCATTAAACGGAGAAAAAGGTGAATTAGTATGCAAATCACCCTTCCCTTCTCAACCTTTAGGTTTCTGGAATGATATTAATAAAGAAAAATATAAAAAGGCATATTTTCTAAAATATCAAAATATTTGGCACCATGGGGATTTTATAAAAAAAACTAAAAATAATGGATATATAATATTAGGAAGATCAGATACAACTTTAAATGCTGGAGGAATTAGAATTGGCACAGCTGAAATTTATAGGATAGTTGAAAATATTAAAAATATAGGTGAATGTGTAGCTGTAGAATATAAATTAAAAACAGATACACAAGTTATTCTTTTTATAACTTTGCTAAATGAACTAATTTTAAACGAAAATATAATTTCAAATATTAAGCTTGAAATAAAACAAAACTTATCACCTAAACATGTTCCTGCTAAAATTTATCAAGTATCTGATATTCCAAAAACAAAAAGTGGGAAAATCACTGAACTGATAATTAAAAATATAATTAATGGGGAAAAAAACAATAACTTGAGCACCTTATCCAACCCTGATTGTTTAAAAGATTATGAAAAAATATATGTAGGATTAAATTCTAATAAATGATAATCATAAAATTATGCCAAATAGAATAGTTATATCAAAATTTGGGGGTCCAGAAGTATTAAAATATGAAAAATATTTACTTCCAGAGCAAATAGATCCTAATAATATAAGAATAGAACAAACTTCTATTGGATTAAATTATATAGATACATATCATAGAACTGGTCTTTACCCTCTCCCAGATAAACTGCCTCAATGTTTAGGTTTAGAAGGTGCTGGCAGGGTTGTTGAAATAGGTAACAATGTTAATCATATAAAAATTGGTGATAGAGTTGCTTATGCATCACCTCCATTAGGAGCATATTGTGAAATAAGAGATTTTCCCGCTGATAAAATTATAAAAATTCCTGATTTTATATCAAATGATGAAGCAGCATCAATTTTATTACAAGGAATGACAGTAGAATATCTTTTTGAGCGTTTATATAGAATAAAAAAAAATGACATAATATTATTTCATGCAGCAGCTGGTGGTGTCGGATTAATTGCCTGTCAATGGGCTAAAGCGATAGGATGTAAAATGATTGGAACTGTTAGTACTAAAGAAAAAGAAACATTAGCAAAAGAAAATGGCTGCGATTATGTCATTAATTATAAAGAACAAAATTTGGTTGAAAAAGTTATGGAAATTACAGAGAATAAAGGTGTTCCGGTTGTATATGATGGCATAGGAAAAGATACTTTTAATAAATCATTAGATTGTTTGCAAACTAGAGGATTAATGGTTTCTTTTGGACAATCTTCAGGAATGGTTGATCAAGTTGACCTTCACAAAACATTTAATCCAAAAAGTTTATATTACACTAGACCAACTTTAATGCATTACACCAGGAATAAAGAAGAATTAGAAATCTCTTCAAATAGTTTATTTGAAAAAATAAAATCAAAAAAAATCAAACCTAATATTTTTAAAACTTATAATTTAAAAGATGCAAATAAAGCCCATGAAGAACTTGAGTCTAGAAAAACACTAGGATCGATAATATTGAAACCTTAAATGGCGACCCCTAGGAGAATCGAACTCCTCTTTTCAGGATGAAAACCTGATGTCCTAACCGATAGACGAAGGGGTCTAAAAACTGTTTTTATATAGATTAAAAAAGAAATTTTCAAATTAATTAATTCACTATCATAGCATCTTTAATAATAATCTGAGGTTGATTTGTCTTGCTATAATTGTCATTTGTTATTGAGCAACTAAAATTAAATTTAAATTTTTTAAAATTTAATAAATATTCACCAAGTTGATTATTAATACAATTAAAACAAATACCTTTTAATGTTTCATTATTATCATTTTTAAAAAATAAAATGATATGTTTTTCTTTAATTATTTTAATACTATCAATATTTAAATCATCTATAAGAAATATAGGCTCAGCATTTCCATTCCCGTATGGTTCCATTTTTTGAAGTGTATCCAATAAATTGTTATTTATTTCATTTACTGAAATTAGAGAATCAATGTAATCAGTTTTATCAAAAAAACTTTGATCGAATATTTGAAATTGATCATTTAGATATAATTTAAAATTGTTCAAATTCTCATATTTTATTTGAAGACCAGCGGCCATTTTATGGCCACCTCCAGAAATTAAAATTTTTTCATTTTTAGCATTTAATATGATTTTTCCTAAATCAATTTTTTTTATCGATCTTGCTGATCCAATTCCAATGTTATTTGTAAAAGATAAAATAATTGTCGGTTTATGAAATAAGTTTACAAGTTTGCTTGCAACTATTCCTAATATGCCATTATGCCAGTTTTTACTAAAAACTAAGATGTATTTGGAATTTTTTTGATTTTCAGTTTGAGTCAGTGCTTCTTGGTATATTTTATCTTCAATTATTTTTCTTTTTTCATTAAGCAAAAATAATTTTTTACTAGTAGACTCAATTTTATTAATATCAGAACTAATTAAAAAATTAGCTGACAAAGAAGAATCATCAATCCTGCTAGCAGCATTTAATTGTGGACCAATAACAAAACCTAAATCAGATGCAGTAGGAGTGGAATTATTTTTAGAATTATCAAATATTGTTGAAATATTTTTGTTTTTCCTTTTTTTAATAAGTTCCAATCCTTTTTTAACAAATATACGGTTAAAATTTATAAGTTCTACAACATCACATACAGTTCCAAGAGCTACTAAATCAAGATAAGACAATAAATTAGGTTCAATAATTTTAGAAAATAAATTTGATTTGCGTATTTTTTTTCTTAAACCCATAAGAAAAAGAAATGTAACTCCAACTGCCGCCATTTCATTATAGTTATTTTTTTCATCAAATCTATTTGGATTAATTACTGAGTGAACCTTTGGAAGCGTTGCTTCACTCAAATGATGATCAATTACAATAATATCAATATCTTTATATTTTTTATTATCAATTATGTTAAAAGCAGTTGTTCCACAATCTAAAGAAAATATAACATCGATCTTCTCATCTTTAAATTCATCCATTATTCTTTTATTGGGTCCATAACCTTCATTTAATCGATGCGGAATCTTTATTAAAATTTTAGAAGTAAATTTTTTTAAAAATTTATATAATATTGTCGCTGATGTTGATCCATCTACATCATAATCAGCTATAATTCCAAAGGAATCATTATTCTGTAATCCAATTAAAACTCTTTCAACAGCTTTTTCCATATCTTTCAAAATAAAAGGATTAGGAAAATCATTAATTATATTTGAATCCAAATAACTATCTAGTTTTTCAAAAGTGATTCCTCTTAGAAATAATAATTTTGATAATAAAAATGAAATATTTTTTTTTTGACTAATTGATAATACTAATCTTTCATCATATTTTTTTAATTTCCAATTTGTATTTAATAAAGATTTATTTTCAAACACTCGTGTTAAAAATTTTGATCAATAGGTATAATTGAAATGTTTTGCATTACAAAATTCAATGCCTGTATTTTTTTGATTGCAATCATCAATGCATTTTTTTTAACCTTATGTGTAGAAATAATAATAGGAATTATTTCATTATTCTTATCGGGAATTTGTAAAATTTTTTCAACTGAAATATTTGATTCATTAAAATAATTAGTAATTTTAGATAAAACTCCAGGTATATCTTTCGTCATAATTCTTAAATAATAATAAGATTCAAGATTAAGTGTATCAAATTTTTCAAATTTTTTTAAATCAATACTTTTAAAACCTAAAGAATAATTTGATGAATTAGTTGCTATTTGATAAATATCTGAAATGACTGAACACGCTGTTGGCTTACCTCCCGCTCCTTCTCCTTCTAAAAATAGATTTTCCAACTGATCAGTTTCTATACTAATTGCATTTAAAGCTCCATTAACATTAGCGATTGGATTATTTTTATTTATTAATTTTGGAGATGTTACTGCATATAATTTCCCATCTATCACTGAAGTTTCTGATATTAATTTTATTCTATAACCTAATTGGTCAGCATATTTAATATCCTGAATTTTAATATCAGCTATCCCAGTAGTTTCATTAATATTAAAATCTAAATGAGCTCCAAATGAAATAGTACTTAAAATTGTTAATTTATGTGACGCATCTAAACCACCAATATCTAAATTGGATTCTTGATCAGATGTATATCCTTTAGATTTAGCTATTTTTAAAACTTCATCAAATGAAAGATTATCTTGTTGCATCGTAGATAAGATATAATTTGTTGTACCATTTAAAATCCCTGAAATTTTTTTTATTTTATTTGTAAATAAATTATCTTTAATTGTTTTTATAATTGGTATTCCTCCAGCGACAGCTGCTTCATATAAAAATAAAACATTGTTTTTATCTGCAATTTTAAAAAGTTCAGATCCATGTAAAGCAATCATTGCTTTATTGCCTGACACTACATTGATTTTATTTTCTAACGCACTTTTAACTAATTCATAACTTGTTCCTTTTTCATTGCCTATCAATTCAACTAATACATCACAATTTTTTACTGATAATAAATCTAGGGGATTATCAAACCATTTAAACGAACTAATATCACAATCTCTTTTTTTATTTTTATTTTTGGCAGAAACTGCCAAAATATTTATTTCGATATTAGATTTTAATTTAATATTTTCTTTACTAGAAGCTAGAGAATTGACCAAAGATGTTCCAACATTTCCTAAGCCAGCAATACATATATTTATTTTTTTCATTTTACTTGCTATCTTTAGACTCTATACATTTTTCAACTTCCTTTTTATCATTGGAAGATAGATTGCACAAATCAATAGATTCTTGTTTAGTTAATTTTAATTTTTCAAAACTAGGAACTGTATCAATATCTGGATAACCACAAGATACAAAAAATAATACAAGTAATAAAAAAAAGTATCTCATAATTTTAATGCTGTACTTTCTTCTAAATTAAAACTTAAATTAAAACATTGTGTTGCTTGCCCTGCAGCTCCTTTAACCAAATTATCAATTAAACTAATAATAATTATTTTATCTTTTTGATGACCTTTAAATAATTTTAAGACACATTTATTTGTTCTTTGTACAGAAAAAAAATCTGATCTACTATCATCGTTCAACAAATCAATAAAAATATTTTCTTCAGAATAAGATTGTAATAATTTTTTAGTATTTTCAAATGATATTCCTGGTTTTAAATCACAATATATAGTTGACATCATTCCTCTAAAATTAGGTAAAATATGTGGATTAAAAGTAAAAGTCACTTCATCTTTTGCAAAATTTGTAAATTCCTGTTTTATTTCTGAAATATGTCTATGATTATTTGTATTATAATTATAAAAATTGAAATCTAAATCATTGCCAATATTTTTTTTATCAAAATTTTTTCCAGCACCACTATATCCAGATTTTGAATCTATAATTATATTTTTACTCTCAACAATATTATTTTTTAAAAGAGGAATAAGTGGAAGTAAAATTGAGGTAGGATAGCAACCAGGAATAGCAATATTTGGAGCATTAATTAATTGATTTCTATAAATTTCAGATAACCCATAAATAAATTCTTTCAGAAATTCTGGGCAGGAATGTTTATTTTGATAACTATCATTATAAGTCTCTAAATTTGATAATCTAAAATCAGCAGATAAATCAATTATTTTAATTTTGTTAATATAATTTTTTACATATTTGTTAGAAATACCATGAGGAAGTGCTAAAAAAACTACATCTGATATTGATGGGTTAAAATCTTGATTTGATTTAATTAATGGGTGTTCAAATTTTTTAAGATTGTTATCAAATGAACTGATTTCTTTATTGTAAGTATTTTCTGAACCTAAAAAATTAATTACTACATTCGGATGTAAAGATAAAATTTTTACTAACTCAATACCCACATACCCAGTTGAGCCCAAAATGGCTACTTTAATATTATCAACCATTTAAAACTATCTTTTAGAAAATTGATAACTGCGTCTAGCTTTAGCTAATCCTGATTTTTTTCTTTCAACTACTCTTGAGTCCCTTGTTAAAAAACCTACTTTTTTTAATGCAGGTCTGAAAGAATTATCAAATAAGCTCAAAGCTTTACTTATGCCATGTCTTAATGCTCCTGCTTGTCCAGAAAGACCTCCACCTTTTACTGTTGCTTTAATATGGAAAGCAGCTTCTGACTGTGTAACATCTAATGGTTGATTAACAATCATTTGTAAAACTGGTCTTGAAAAATAACTATTTAGAGTCTTTCCATTAACTGATATTTCTCCTGTTCCTTTTTTAATCCAAACTCTAGCTATAGAGTTTTTTCTTTTACCAGTTGCATATGCTCTTTCATTATTTTTTGAAATGTTATCAGTATTGCTATCTAATTCTTCCATAATTAACTTTTTATATTTTTTCTATTTAAAAGTCCAAAATCTAATACTTGTGGATTTTGAGCTTCATGATTATGATTTTCATTTGGATAAATTTTACAATTTGATAGTTGCTTTTTTCCTAGAGGTCCTGAAGGAATCATTCTTTTGATAGCTAATTTTATAATATCAGCTGACTTATTTTTAGCTTTCATCTTAACAGAATTTGTTTCTTTTAAACCACCTGGATAACCAGTGTGCTTATAATAAATTTTATTTTCTGCTTTTTTACCTGTCAAAACAACTTTGTCTGAATTAATAATAATTAAATTATCTCCACAATCTTGATTGGGGGTATATTCAGGCTTATTTTTACCTCTTAATATATTTGCTGAAGCTGAAGCTAATCTACCTAAAACTATATCTTTGGCATCGATTAAGATCCAATCTTTTTTAATTTGCTCTTTTTTTAATGAAAAAGTTTTCATTGCGGAGCACATACATATTTGAAAAAATTAAGTCAATATAATAATAAAAAAACCCTCATAAAGAGGGTTTTTTTTAAAAAATTAATTTAAATTATTTATGCCGTATCTTTAACAGCAGCATTCCAAATAATTAAACCGAATAAAATCTTGTTAACAAAATCTGCTAAATTGTAAACCCAGTTTAAAGTGTTTGCATCAACAGATCCCATCATTAGTCCAAATATATATCCTAAAGGATATATTATCCAACCAACAAGTACAATTAATCTCATGGCATTAAATGCCGAAGTAACAGATTCTTTAGAAGCAGCAGCTTGACTAGCTTCTCCTCTAAATATTTCCCATATGATTATTGCCCATCCGATTATACCAATAATAAAACCAAATAAGACAGAAATCATTCCGGACTCACCTAGATATCCTCCAACAATCATAACTAATGAACCAACTAATAGTCTCCAAAAAGACCCTCCAGAGACTACTGCACCCGCAGCTACAAGTATCAAGAAAAACTCTACCATTTGCAAAGGTACAGTTAATACCCAATCAATGTATCGATATACAACAGGTGATTCTCCCGTCGCTACCCAAAAATCTCTCATATACATATAATGAACTGCTGCTATAAAAGTGATAAGACCAGCAACAACCATTGATGTTCTCCACTTTGCTGAAACTCTCATTCCTTCATAAAAAAAGAAAATCGTGGAAGCCCACATAGCTATGGAAACTATCCAAAAAGTAATACCAACAAAATCAGAACCATTCAAAAAACCATGATCCATAAATTTACTCCTATTTTTTAAAAAAATATAAATAGTCTTATATTTTATATAAAATAAAAAAAAATAGTAAAAATTAAAATTATAGAGTAAATTTTCAGCTTAATTTTTTTTAATAACTTATTGAAATTATTAAATTAATTATCATCAAGTGCGTTTTTTAAACTATTTATAATATTGGACAACTCATTAAGCTTAGGTTGATTTATAGATATTTTATTATTTTTTCTTGTTTTGGAAATAATTTTATCAGCTAACTGTAATGAATAATTATGCTGCCCATTCTCAAATAAAACATTTTTCAAATTATTTAATTTTTTGATATTTTCTTTATTAAAGTGTCTAGTTCCTCCTTTGCTCCTTGTAGATAGACCTTGAACTCTAAGTTTTTTTGTTTTTGGGTCAATTGAATCCCAATGTCTTATCACATGTTCTTTTAAATCTAATAATTTAGCAACTTCTTTAATATTATAGTATTGTTTATTATTCATTAATTGAATTATTTAAATAACTTAAAACTTTCTTACTTGGCTTAAAAGAAATTACGTTTCTTGACTTAATCATTACTTCTTCTTTGGTTTTTGGATTTCTACCCACTCTACTCTTCTTTCTTTTTAATTTAAAAGTTCCAAAATTATGAATTTTGACAATACCTTTCTGATTAAGGCCTTGAATTATTATTTCAATGATATCATGGACTAATTCTAAACAGTCTTTTTTTGAAAGACCAAATTCAAGATGAATTGTTTCAGCTATATCATCTCTTGTTATGTTTTGTTTTAAACTCATTTTGTTTTAAAATTATTTATAATTTTCTGATTTAAATTATTTTCTATAAAGTCATAACATTTTTTTAAAGCACAACTAAATGCAAAAGGTGTAGCATTTCCATGACTTTTTACAGAAATACTGTTTAATCCTAAAAGTGTTGCTCCATTATACTTTTGAGGATTAATCTGATCTCTAAAGCCTTTTAAGTCATTTTCTAAAATTTTAAATGCAAATTTATTTTTATATGATTTTAAAAAAACTTCTTTTAAATTAGATGTGATAAACTCAGACAAACCTTCTGCAGTCTTAAGAATTATATTACCAGTATAACCATCTGATAATAAAATATCACATTCTCCTAGTGTTATTGTATTAGGCTCTACAAAACCAATAAAATTTTTACTTAAAAAACTATTTGATATTAAATCAGCAGCATCTTGTAAAAATTCTAAACCTTTATTATTTTCAGTTCCAATATTAATTATACCTATTTTTGGTTCTCTTTTTGGATCAATTATTGAAAAATATGAACAACCCATTAAAGCAAATTGAAATAAATTAGATGCATTCACTGATACATTAGCTCCTAAATCCAACATTAAACAGAAATTTTTACTATTAGGAATATCTGAACATATAGCAGGTCTATCAACACCTTCAATCATACCTAATATTAATCTTGATAAAATCATTAATGCAGCAGTATTACCTGCTGAGACAAATCCTGAGTCTTTATTTTCTTTAACAAAACTTAAGCCTTTGAAGATACTGCTTTCTTTTCTAGATCTTAAAATTGTATTGGCGTTATCTGTATCTGCAACATTTTGATCACAATTAATTATTGTATAATTTAATAAATTAATATTGAAATCGATTAAAATTTTTTCAATTTTTTCTTTTTCACCAAAAAAAATCAAATCTACATTAGGATATTGATTATTAAATATTTCAGAACCCTTTAAAGTTTTATATGGACTATTTTCTCCGCCCATTGCGTCAATTGCAATGGATATTTGCCTGTTAGACATTTATTTATTAGTTATCTGTTTTATTTTTTGGCTTTAATATTTGACGACCATTATACATACCAGTGGATAAATCAATTCTGTGTGATAATCTTGGCTCACCTGAATCCTTATCTTCAATAATATTTAATGATTTAATTGCATCATGAGAACGTCTCATATTTCTTTTAGATGGTGTAGTTTTTCTTTTTGGAACAGCCATAATAAAGTCTCACTTATTGAAAAAAAAATATAATGCAAGCAAAATTTTAATAATATCAATATTTTAATTAGTTTTTTTCAATAGTTATAGTTTGGTGAATTTCTTTATAAATATTAACAAATGTGAAATATGTTAATTGTAATTTATCAACTTTTATTATTTTTAAATTATCAAGATAATCAATAAATTTATCTTCTAAATTTAAATCATCAAGAATTTTATCAAGTTTTGAAAGTCTGTGATAAAATTTTTTTAACATAAGATTTTACATATTTTCCTATGGACATATCTCCTATTCCATTTTCTCTTAAACTTTTGTCTAAATCGTTAATAAAATTTTTAATTATATTTTCATTTATTTTATTGTAGTTTTTTATTTTAACCTTTTTAATAGATTTTAAATAGAAAATAATAATAATTGAAATTATTTCAAATGAAGATTTGTAATCTTTATTAGTAAAATAATCATTATTGTTAAGAATATCCTTACTTTGATTTATAATATTTATATATATATTATCAGAATAAATTTTCTCATTGTTTTCTTTTTTAAAAAAATATTGTAAGAACATTATATGATGGAATTAATTAAGTTTTTTCTTTTGTGCATAACTTTATATATATTTACTGGTTGTTCAGAACAGACTATTTATTCAGGAAAAATAATTAATCAAGAAAATTTAGAAAACTTAAAAGCATCTAATAAAAATGAATTAATAGAAAGGTTTGGTAATCCAAGTTTTATTGATCCTATTCAAAACAAACTTTTTTACTATACTGAAAAAGTGAAAGAAAATAGCTTTTTCAATAAAAAAACTGAATACAGTTACTTATTTGTTTTTACTGTTGATAAAAATGATCAAATTATTAATCAAAAAGCTTATAATCTTCAAAATAAAAATGAAATTTCTTTAGCCAAAGATGAAACTTCAAACAATATTGTTGAAAGAGGTTTAATAGAAAAAATATTTGGGGGCGTTGGACCTCAACAACTTCCAACAACCCCGTAATTAATTTATAGAGCTATTGAAGCTAAAAGTAATAAAGCAACTATATTTGTAATTTTAATCATTGGATTTACTGCTGGTCCAGCAGTATCTTTATATGGATCTCCAACAGTATCGCCTGTTACCGCAGCTTTATGAGCTTCACTTCCTTTACCACCATGATTACCATCTTCAATAAATTTTTTTGCATTATCCCATGCTCCACCACCAGCAGTCATACTAATTGCTACAAATAAACCAGTTATTATTACTCCAAGTAATAAAGCACCTAAGCATGACAAAGCTGCTGCTTGACCAGCAATAATTAAAATTACAAAATAAACAATTATTGGAGAAAGAACAGGTAGCATTGATGGTATGATCATTTCTTTTATTGCAGCTTTAGTTAAAATATCTACACAGGTACCATACTCGGGTTTACCTTTACCTTCCATAATTCCTGGAATTTCTTTAAATTGTCGACGAACTTCAACTACAACAGCGCCAGCTGCTCTTCCAACAGCTGTCATACTCATTGCACCAAATAGAAAAGGTAAAAGACCACCAATTAACAATCCTACAACAACATAAGGATTTGATAGATCAAAAGAAACATCAATATTATATAACTTGCTTGTAGGATCAGATGCAAAATGTTCTAAATCCTCAGTATATGCTGCAAATAAAACAAGAGCACCTAATCCAGCTGAACCAATTGCATATCCTTTTGTTACAGCTTTAGTAGTATTTCCAACTGAGTCAAGTGCATCAGTTGTTTTTCTAACATTATCATCTAATTCTGCCATTTCTGCAATTCCACCAGCATTATCTGTTACTGGACCATAAGCATCTAAAGCTACTACCATACCAGCAAGAGCTAGCATTGTGGTAACTGCTATAGCAATACCAAAAAGACCCGCAATTGAATGAGTAATTATAATACCAGCAACAATAATAATAGCTGGAAGAGCAGTTGCTTCCAAACTAATTGCTAACCCTTGTATAACATTTGTACCATGACCAGTTGTTGAGGCTTGAGCTATACTTTGAACTGGTCTGTAGTTTGTACCTGTATAATATTCAGTTACCCATATTATCAAACCAGTAATAATAAGACCCAATATACCGCAATAAAAAAGAGACATGCCTGAAAAAGATTTTTCTTCAATAGAGAATATCTTACTAAGTCCTATGACATGATCTGTAATAAAATATAATAATACTGCTGATAATATTGCTGATACTGCAAAACCTTTATACAAAGCTGTCATGATATTTTGACTTTTACCTAATTTAACAAAATAAGTTCCAATGATACTTGCTATAGTGCAAACTCCCGCTATGGATAATGGGTACATCATCATCGCGGATATGTCTGAAAAAAAGATTGAAGCCAAAACCATAGTTGCTACAACAGTAACAACATATGTTTCAAATAAATCTGCTGCCATTC